>NZ_JBWKUK010000003.1:0-293265 GCF_059420805.1 Erwinia sp. GW821-FHT03D09 | reverse complement strand
TTACGCGTCTTCTTTGTGGTTGATGCTGGCTTTGTCATGTGAGCTACCTCTGATTGAGAGTTTACTCACTTAGTCGCATGTCCACTATTGCTGGGTAAGATCAGGTAACCATCGCAAATCGCACGATTATAGCTCATGCAATAGCCGACCTGACTGGTCTTTAGCAGAAAGAATAGGATTATCTATCGGCCAATCAATTCCAACTGAGGGATCATTCCAGATTAATGAAGCTTCATAATCAGGGTTGTAGTAATCCGTACATTTATACTCAAAATCAGCAAGATCACTGAGTACAACAAATCCGTGTGCCAAACCAGGAGGGATCCAGAACTGTCTTTTGTTCTCTTCACTCAAAATCACACCCTCCCATTGACCATATGTCGCAGAATCTTTACGAATATCTACGGCAACATCGAATACCTTCCCCCTGACAACACGAACCAGTTTTCCCTGAGGATTTAAGGTTTGAAAATGCAGACCACGCAGGACATTTTTAGATGAGCGAGAATGATTATCCTGAACAAAATCGAGATCAATCCCCAGCATTTCCCGATAACGTTTTTTTTCAAAAGTTTCAAGGAAAAAACCTCTTTGATCGCCGTACACAGTTGGCTCGATAATTTTAACATCTGGGATTGCAACATTAATTACTTTCATTACGCTCGGTCTTCTTAATTTTAAAATAATAAAATAAAAATAGTATAAGTATTAGACACTCTACGGCAAGATAGGTCAGTGACGGTGCAAACTGAGGGTATAGTTTTGATAAGCCATAACAAATGGGCAGGCAAGAAATGCCAGCGAATACAATAGTGAAGTTAAGGTATCGCATTTTTCTTGTTGCCAGGAACAGGGTTGCACTGAGTATACCATTGCAGAAAGCAACCGGATAAGAAGCGCCCAGTATAGAAAGATTATTGGATGCTAAAATGTAATTTTCACCGTAAATTACCTTGATGATATGCGGAGCTATGAGCATTAAAACAACAGCTAAGCCACCACCATAGATGATGCTGATGACTATACCAAGTGTTTGCACCCTATTCTTTTCAAATTGTGTTTTAACATTGTTGATTTTTGTAAAAATCAATCGACTTAGTGGGGTGAATGAAAATGAAAAAATTCGGTAAATTCTCTCAGCAAGAACATGATATACGATGATTTTTTTATCGACAAGAAATGAGGAAATAATAGACAAACCATAAAGATAAAGACTTGATGATATTTGATAGAATCCATACCAGATACTTTTTCTAAGTTCAAAAAACCCATAGAGTACATTTTTAGAATGTGATTTAAATACACCAGAATAAATCGTAAAAAATAAGAAAATTGTCAATCTGTAAAGTATTAAAGACAAAAAGAACGCGTACAGATATGTACTCAAATTAAATGCATATATAATTAATATTAATAAAGCGAAGAGTAACACACCAAAGGCTTCACCATACATAAGCATTGAAGATCGCTTAGTCGCTACAAATATGAAGCTATTAATCCCACCAACTGAAAAACTGTAGACCCAAAAAAGACAGAGATAAAACACGTCTATTTTGTGAAAAAGCAACCAAGAACAATATACTCCTATAACTATCGACGTTAGTGACAAACCGAGTTTGGCAATCAGTACATTCCAACCTACGAAATGAATACTTTTAAGTTTTGATGTATATCTGATTTTGTTACCAGCCGAGTAATTAAAACCAAACTCAACTATTAGAGCAGCCCAGGTCGAAAAAGATATAGTTATAGTTAACGCACTAAAATCATCTGTATTCAACCCCCTGGACGCAAGCGGAATAAACAACAACGGAATAACAAATCGACCAAGATTCGATAACACTATAAAGATATATTCTTTAAACAATTTTATTCCTTATTTTTCAGCATTTTTACTCTTAATTTAAAAAGCTGAGGTTTTTTTATTATCAAACAAAGTGTAACCAACCAGTAATACAGCATAAAATCAATCTTTTTATTATATTTTTTTGAGAATTTCAGCATCGAACTGTAAAGCATGCGTTCTCGTTTAACAGAGCTCCAAACTTCACCAGCACAGGCATTGCCTATATGCATAAGATTAAACCCCTGCAAAACATTAATAGAAATGCCTTTATTTTTAAGCGTAAAATGCATGTCAGTATCTTCAGAATACATAAAATAGTCTTCTGGCCAGCCACCTACATTATTGAAAACATCTCTTTTAATAAGCAGGTTAGCTCCAGTGCACCAGCGTGATTTGTCATTTTTTAAAAAACAGCTGAGAAACGGATATTTAAAAAGATATTTTACTGATGAACCCGTTTCATCAATCATTGGAAAAACTGATGCATCATATTCTTTCTGGCAAAACAGCTCAAAGCCTTCATATACTGATTCAGATAAAAAACAGTCGGGATTAATAAAAAACAAAATATCCCCAGATGATTTTTCCACAGCCCGATTATTACCAATTGCAAACCCGAGGTTATCCTTTGCTAATATTAATTTAGCAAATGGATACTTTTCGCAGACAACGTTTAAATCGTTCTGTTCTTGCTGCGTGCTATAATTATCATAAACAACAACTTCCATTTTTTTAGATATAAAAGGACTTTTTTTGATGCTTGATAGCAAAGCATCTATTATTTTATGTGATTTATAGTTAACGGTTATGAAAGAAATCATTTTAATCTCTTAATTTAACAAAAAGTGAAAGAGAAAACATAAACAACCAAGGAATAAGAAACTTCCCAAACGAAAAGACATTATACAATGGAGCATAAATAAAATATGCCAACGAAAAAATAACCAACATCGCATTAATGTAATTTACGTCCCTATCAATAATTCCTCTGGTAGTCAGTCGGCTTTGACGACCAAATACCATTCCAAAAAACAGCGGAATAATAATAACGCCAGCCACACCAAAATCCATGTAGTAATCTTTAGCCACTGAGAAAATATTATGCCTGAATGGAATATATGCATCATCATCAATTAATTGCGGACGCTCACTATTTGCAACGAACTTACTAATAATGTTAAAAACCGGAGTAAACGTTCTTTCACCATAATTTTTAGCATCATCATGTTTAGAGTTAAGCCAGTAATCAAATGCATAAGGAGATGAAAAATAATAAATATAGTTGATAACAAAACCTGCATTGTATTGATTAAGAGGCACACTTATACTACTCACCTTATCATCAAGAGAGGCCATAAACATATCCCCCCCCCCTCTTACAATACGTGGGGCATTGACCAAAACCAGAGCAATCATAACTATAATGAGATTTTTCTTATTGATTATCTTACGCATTGGTAAAAATAAAAACATATATGATATTATACTAAAAAAAGTAAATACCATACCGATTCTACCAAACGATAAAAGATCCTGAAGAAGAATTGATACGAGATTGACGACAAGATAGAAAAACATTTTTCCGCGTTTGCTCTTCTCACACACTGCACGATGAAATAAGAACAGCCCTGCAGAAAACGAAACGTAGGATAATGATGAAAGATATCCCAGATAAGATGGAATGAAGTCACTATTCCCACCAATCACAGAATTCCTGATAGTCATCGCATGCGTTACAATATACTCAAAACTCCCCCAATACCTATAATTAAACCACCAAGAGAACAACATAAATAAAAAAGAGAACCATGATATCAATTTTACAAAAGTAAATAAACTTACAGAAATAAGTGGTTTGATAAAAAAAGATGTTTTTTCCCCAAGATAACTACCAATCACAAACAATAAAAGACATGAGAAAAAGCAGACTATGCTAATTAATGAAACAGAATTATATTCAATTAGAATCCGCCCCAGAACCATTGATGTAAAAAAATATATTACAAGGTAGGAAAGCATTGCCAATGACAGATTTCTTTTCGTCAAATAAAAATCTGAGGGGATATTACGACCCATTCATCATCTCCCAAAGATGATATTCATCAAAAGTATTTTTCAACTGCTCATCGTTTCGGGAAGTACCGGAAGAAACGTTTATTTTTTTAAGGGAAAACTTCTGGCTGCCTAAAACAGGTGGATAAAGCACGTTGTAGGAATTCACTCTACGAAACTGTCTATTTTGCAACATTGCCATGGCCTTGAACCATATATCATCTGCTGTAGGAGCAAGCCGATTAATTTTCTCAAGTGAATTATAATCAGAAAACAGCGCCCCCTGCGGATACAGTATTCCACAAACACCAGTAGGAAGAAAACGCATATTTACACGGACACCATCTGTATTGGAATAAACTATTTTTTCATAGTTTACCGCTTTATTTTCCTTCTCCATCTCAATAAGGTGCCCTCGATAGAAAACCACATCTTCTGGGTAAGCATGATGTACAGTTATAAGTTCATTCAACCATTCGCTGGGATAATAAACATCATCATCAATTGTTATAATAGCATCATCAGGAAATGCCTCTATAGAATAAATCAGTTTTTTATAAGATCTCGCATTCCCTTCTACGAAAATAAACTCGACATTGTATTTTTTATACAGATCCAGATTTTTTGGCAGTCCACATGGAAACTCATCTCGTGATAAGTAGATAACTATTTTTTTAGGTCGCACAGTTTGCAAGAGTACACTTTTTAAACAACTTTCAAAATGTTTGACGCGAGCAGGAAAGGTTGTACCCGATACAATCACATTACACATATTTTTACTAAAATATGAATTAGTTGTTAATGCATTAAAACGAAACAGGACTCTGACATATTCAAATACAGAGCGAATACCAAGAATTATTCTATTAATCAAAACTTTCATCGTATGATAGCTCTTACCATATAGTTCAAGAAGCAATAAACTGAAAAAGGAAGAGATATTTTTTCAATTTTTCTGTATATACTCCATTGTCTCTTTGCTTTTTTTATTTTATTTCTAGAAATAGAGTTTGAAACAATTCGATAATGCATTAGTGGTTTATCAAAAAGGAATGCAGCGCCCCCATTTTTTAATATTTTTAGCCATAGCGCATAGTCTTGACCTGTTCGTATGTCTGGCATCATCAGATCATCAAATCTATCGCATTTAAGTATCACTGTAGAACAGCCCAACGTAGCTTTTTTTAATAACATATCACGGTAGTCAAAAGACTTTTTCCTTCTTCCTACATCAATATTTTTATTGATTAAAGCTCCACTTTCATCCATCAATTCATAACCTGTAAAAGAAAAACCATAATCACATTCTTCCATAAAGGAAATTTGCTCAGAAAGCTTTTCTTTTACCCACAAATCGTCACTATCAATAAAAGCTATATATTCACCTGCTGCATGAGATATTGAACAATTACGAGATATTGCCGCTCCAGAATTAACAGCATTGTGAAATACTCGAACACGCGAATCTTCATTTTGAATTTTAGTTAGAAATTCTTTCGTCTTGTCAGTGGAACAATCATCAGTTATTAACCATTCCCAGTCCGTCAGTGTTTGACTTTTAATTGAATCATAGGTTGTATTTATAAATTTATCTGAATTATATGTAGCTGTGATAATAGAAACTTTAGGCATAATAAACTCTAAAATGGTTATTCATACGGATAAGATAAATCACCTTGAATCGAAATGAAAAAAATTTCAGGAATTTTGTCATCACGGTAAAAATGATTCACTCCCCTTTAAGCAGTTTAAAAAGATATTTGCCGTAATCATTTTTCGCCAGCGGCTCCGCCAGCTTTTTCACCTGCGCCGCATCGATAAAGCCTTTACGGTAGGCAATCTCTTCCGGGCAGGAAACCTTCAGTCCCTGGCGGTCTTCAATGGTTTTAATAAAATTACTGGCTTCAATCAGGCTGTGATGCGTGCCGGTATCCAGCCACGCGTAGCCGCGCCCCATCATCGCTACTTTCAGCGCGCCGCGTTCCATATAGAGGCGGTTGATGTCGGTGATTTCCAGCTCGCCACGCGGGGAAAGTTTAAGGCTTTTCGCCATCTCAATGACGCTGTTGTCGTAGAAATACAGGCCGGTTACCGCATAGTTGCTTTTTGGCTCCAGCGGTTTTTCTTCCAGCGAAACGGCAATGCCCTGTTTGTCGAACTCAACGACGCCGTAGCGCTCCGGATCGTTGACGTGATAGGCAAATACCGTCGCCCCGGAAGGCTGACTGATGGCTTCTTCCAGCTCTTTTGGCAGATCGTGGCCGTAGAAAATGTTGTCGCCGAGCACCAGCGCGCAGTTATCTTCACCGATAAATTCTTCACCAATGATAAAGGCCTGCGCCAGCCCGTCCGGACTGTCCTGCACTTTATACTGCAGATTCAGTCCCCACTGACTGCCATCGCCCAGCAGCTGCTCAAAGCGCGGCGTATCCTGCGGGGTACTGATAATCAAGATATCGCGAATTCCCGCCAGCATCAGGGTGCTGATTGGGTAATAGATCATCGGCTTGTCGTAGATTGGCAGCAGCTGTTTACTTACCGCCATGGTGACCGGATAGAGGCGGGTTCCGGAACCGCCAGCGAGAATAATGCCTTTACGCTTCATAGTTTTCTCTTTTTTAATTCTACCGCAGAGATTTAACGTGTGACCTGCGAATCGTTAAGTTCTTGCAACATCCGCCGCACGCCGACCTGCCACTCAGGCAGCGAAAGCCCAAAGGCCGCGCAGAACTTATCGGTTGCCAGTCGGGAATTTAACGGACGTCGCGCCGGGGTCGGGTAACTGCTGGTTGGTACCGCATGCAGCTGTTTTAACGCCAGTTCAGTACCATTGTTCCGGGCTTCGTCAAAAACGAAGCGGGCATAGTCGAACCAGCTTGTCGTACCGGATGCCACCAGATGGTAAAGCCCTGCCGCATCGGGGTTATGCTGAACCGTACGGATGGCGTGTGCGGTACAGTCCGCAATCAAATCAGCCCCCGTTGGTGCACCAAACTGATCGTTAATGACCGACAGTTCTTCACGCTCAGCGGCAAGACGCAGCATGGTTTTGGCGAAGTTATTGCCCCGGCTGGCATACACCCAACTGGTTCTGAAGATTAAATGTTTTTTGCAGTGCTGCTGAATCGCCCGTTCGCCCGCCAGCTTACTGAGCCCGTAAACGTTCTGCGGATCGGTGGCATCGTTTTCCTGCCACGGGCTATCGCCCTCCCCCGGGAAGACATAATCGGTGGAGTAATGCACCAGCAGCGCGCCCAGCCGATGGGCTTCTTTTGCCAGCACCTCAACGCTCGCGGCATTGACCTGATGCGCCTGCTCCGCTTCCGACTCTGCCTTGTCTACCGCCGTCCAGGCAGCGGCATTCACAATCACATCGGGCCGCAGCAGGCGCACGGTATCAGCGAGATCCTGTGGCCGGGTGAAGTCGCCGCAGTAGTCGGTTGAGTCAGAGGACAGGGCCGTTAGCTGGCCCAGTGGCGCAAGAGCACGCTGCAGCTCCCATCCCACCTGACCATTTTTACCGAGTAGCAAAATCTTCACGGCTGACGCCCGCTGTAGTTTTGCGCAATCCACGACTGATAGGCACCGCTTTTGACGTTGCTGACCCATTCCGCGTTATCCAGATACCACTGTACGGTTTTGCGAATGCCGCTTTCAAACGTCTCCAGCGGCTGCCAGCCTAGCTCACGGCCGATTTTATCGGCATCGATGGCATAGCGACGATCGTGGCCCGGACGGTCAGCAACGTAGCTGATTTGCTGGCGATAGCTCCCGGCTTTCGGCACCATTTTGTCCAGCAGGTCGCAGATCGTTTCCACCACCTGCAGATTCTGCTTCTCGTTATGGCCGCCGATGTTGTAGGTTTCGCCAACCTCACCACGGGTCACCACCGTGTACAGGGCACGAGCGTGATCCTCGACATAGAGCCAGTCGCGGATCTGATCGCCCTTGCCATAAATGGGCAAGTTTTTTCCTTCCAGCGCGTTGAGAATAACCAGCGGGATTAACTTCTCGGGGAAGTGATAAGGTCCATAGTTATTGGAACAGTTAGTCACCACCGTCGGCAGGCCGTAGGTACGCAACCATGCACGAACCAGATGGTCGCTGGAGGCTTTAGAAGCAGAGTAAGGGCTGCTGGGCGCGTAGGATGTCGTTTCGGTGAACAGCGGCAGGTTGCTTTGCGCATCGCTGACTTCATCAGGATGGGGCAGATCGCCATACACCTCATCGGTCGAAATATGGTGGAAACGGAAGGCCGCCCGGCCTGAATCGTCCAGCCCGCTCCAGTACTGGCGAGCAGCCTCCAGCAGCACGTAGGTTCCGACGATATTGGTTTCAATAAAATCAGCAGGGCCGCTGATAGAGCGATCGACGTGGCTTTCCGCCGCCAGATGCATCACCGCATCCGGCTGATGACGGGCGAAAACAGCGGCCATGGCGGCTTTATCGCAAATATCGGCCTGCTCAAAGGCGTAGCGGGGATCCTGACTGACGGCGGCGATGGATTCGAGGTTTCCTGCATAGGTCAGTTTATCAACGTTGACCACGCTGTCGGTGGTTTCGTTGATGATATGGCGCACGACGGCAGAGCCGATAAAGCCGGCACCGCCGGTCACTAAAATTTTCACGCGGTATCTCTCTTGTTATAGCACCTGGCAAAATGACGCTGAGGAGTGGGTTTCCCCAGCGTTAACGCACGCTAAATCGGCCTATTTTACGGCCAGCAAGCGTCCAAAGGTCACTTTTAGTTTTTCCAGCGATTTCATCGCCAGCAGCATTGAAATAAAGCTGCCGACAAACAGGGCGAGCTGCCAGTTATCAGGCACGCGACAGCCTTCCAGGATAATGCCGATCATGCCACTGAATACCTGCGCTGAAGTCATAATCACTAACGTCCAGCGCCCGCTGAGACCGGCACGCATCAGGATATGGTGCATATGCTCGCGGTCGGGACGGAACGGGCTACTGCCACGACGAATACGCGCAATCATCACGCGCATCATATCCATGAGCGGTACCGCAATCAGCCATAACGCGGTTACCGGGCTCATAATCGCATCCTGCCCCTGAGAGGCAACGATCAGCAGCCAGATCACCGTAAAACCAATCAGCATACTGCCCGCATCGCCCATGAAAACTTTGAATTTTCTGCCCCACGGAATACCGAGGTTCAGCAGGATATAAGGCAGGCAGGCCGCCATCAGGCACATGCACCACATTGCCATATTATCATTGCCGCCCATGATAAATGCGATCCCAAGCGAGCCAAAGGTGACACAGGAGAGTGCACCTAACAATCCGTCAATACCGTCGACCATATTGAAGGCGTTAATAGCTGCAATAACGGCGAACAGGGTAATCACATAGCCACAGGTTCCCAAAATCAGCTGGTAACCAAACAGGATATTACCCAGTGAGGATAAATAGAGCCCGTTGTACATCATAATGCCCGCTACCGCAGCCTGCAGACCCATGCGCGGCATCACCGGCAGGTCGAACCTGTCATCAAGCACACCCACCAGCAGCAGCAGCGTAGCGCAAATCATGTAAATGTCGAAATCAGGCAGCCACGCTGGCTGCAGCGCATAAAGGATCCATAAGGAAAAGTAGACAGAAACGCCGCCGACCAAAGGGATATGCCCGCTATGAAGCTTACGCGCGTTTGGCTTGTCCACCAGCCCCACTTTACGAGCTATTTTCCTCGCAATAAACAACAGCGCTAAAGCCCCCAGAAAGATGAGAACAATCTCTTGCATATGTGCACCAATGCTCACTTAGCTTTTTGCATTTCGCTCAATGAAACCACGCTACCGCCCCTGGCACTGCAATCCAGCCCACTAAACGCGATTTCCCCTACTCAAGCATAGTCAGACTATCCTGCCTGGCTAAATTTTTTCTTCAGATAACTCCTGGAAACAAAATCACATCAAGGATTATCAAAAGAGTCACTAATTCTCCCGCCTCGGCATGAGGCATACAAGTTTAATTTGAAAATTTTTATGAAGAGTAGGGATAATTGCTTTATGTGCGCAATTAAGCAGCATGTGAGCTCTTTTTTTTCATCTTTTAGCGTCAAAAATTCGTTATTGGGAATTTTCCCATATAATTCAGAAGATAAACAAAAAATTAAATCTTTTCGTTTTGAAAGAGAGCAAAAAAAGCTCCCACAAAGGGAGCTTTCGATTTAATTACAAAACTAATTGATTATTAACGATAACCATTTGGGTTATTTGACTGCCAGTTCCACGTATCGCGCATCATTTCATCAATACCGCGCGAAACCCGCCAGTCGAGCTCGCTGTCGGCCAGAGACGCATCGGCCCAGAAAGCGGCCAGATCGCCATCACGGCGTGGAGATACCTGATAAGGCACCGGGCGACCAGAGGCTTTCTCAAAAGCCTTAACCATCTCCAGCACAGAATATCCCTTGCCGGCGCCCAGATTATAGGCCTTATAACCGGCAATCGCGGGCAGATGGTCCAGCGCTTTAAGGTGCCCTTCAGCCAGATCCATTACGTGGATATAGTCACGCACGCCGGTACCATCTTTCGTTGGATAGTCATCACCAAAAATGCCCAATTTTTCCAGACGGCCGATCGCCACTTGTGCAATATACGGCAGCAGGTTGTTAGGAATCCCGTTAGGATCTTCACCAATCAGCCCGGACTCATGCGCACCGACCGGATTAAAATAACGCAGGGCGATGGTTTTAAACTCTGGATTGGCTTTAGCGTAGTCGCGCAGGATCTGCTCGACCATCAGTTTAGACGTGCCGTAAGGACTGGTCGTGCCGCCAATCGGCGTCGTTTCCACATAGGGAACCGGCGCATCGGCGCCGTAAACGGTGGCCGAGGAGCTGAAGATAAACTGATTAACGCCCGCGCTGCGCATCTCTTCCAGCAGCACCAGCGTACCGGTGACGTTATTCTGGTAGTACTCCAGCGGCTTACGCGTTGACTCCCCTACCGCTTTCAGCCCGGCAAAGTGGATCACCGCGCTGATATTGTGGCTGGCGAAAACATCTCGCAGACAGGCGCGATCGAGAATATCGCCTTCGCGAAAGGTTGCGGTTTTCCCCGTCAGCTTTTCAACACGATTCACCGATTCTTTCGAGGCGTTGCTCAGATTATCCAACACCACCACATCATCACCGCGGGCCAGCAGCGACAGTACAGTATGGGAACCGATATAGCCTGCTCCACCCGTTACTAAAATAGCCATTCAGACTCCTTCACTCAGCGGGCAGACCCGCAGCACCCTCAGATTGTTATTTTGCCAGAATTTTTTTCACTGCATTGCGGAAATCACGCCCCTGGTCGTTATTACGTAGTCCCCAGGTGACAAATGCCTGCATGTAACCCAGCTTGCGGCCACAGTCGAAGCTCTGTCCCGTCAGCAGGTGCGCATCGACTGGTTTCTTTTTGCTCAGGTTAGCGATCGCGTCGGTTAACTGATAGCGTCCCCACGCGCCCGGTTCCAGATTTTCCAGCTCGGACCAGATATCGGCAGAAAGCACGTAGCGGCCCACTGCAGAGAGGTCAGAGTCCAGCGCCTGTGGCTGCTCTGGTTTTTCAACATAATCGACAATCTGACTAACGCGGCCAGGAATGGTCAGCGGATCTTTCGTGGTGATCACCGAGTATTCGGAAAGATCGGCGTCCGGCAGGCGGTTAACCAGCACCTGGCTACGTCCGGTTTCTTCAAAGCGAGCTACCATCGCGGCCAGGTTGTAACGCAGCGGGTCCGCTGAAGCGTCATCCAGCAGCACATCCGGCAGCAGCACAACAAAAGCTTCGTCGTGCAGCATTGGGCGGGCGCACAGCAGGGAGTTCGCGAGGCCCAGAGGCTGCGGCTGACGAACGTTCATAATGGTTACGCCCGGCGGGCATATTGACTGAACTTCGCTGAGCAGTTGGCGCTTAACGCGAGCCTCAAGCAGCGCTTCAAGTTCGTAGGAGGTATCAAAATGGTTTTCTACTGCATTTTTAGAAGCGTGGGTGACCAGTACAATTTCCTTAATGCCCGCAGCCACACATTCATCGACGATATATTGAATCATCGGCTTATCAACGATAGGCAACATCTCTTTAGGAATCGCTTTTGTAGCAGGGAGCATATGCATACCGAGACCCGCGACCGGGATAACTGCTTTAAGCTTGGTCATAATTTTTCCATATAAATGAAGTAATAAGCGTTAGCTGATTATGCATTATCGGTGCGATCCTTAAGTATAATCTCAATCTGAAAATTGTTCAGCAGTCAGTACCAATTAAAACTCAAGAAACCGGCGAAGTCGCTCTTTAATATGCAGTTAGTACGGCTTAATAATATGCTACGCCACCGACAATAAACCAGCTTAATCGGGATGATTTTAGTATTTATAGTCAATAAACAGTTCATTCCATATAAGTCAATAAATGATAATAATCTGCAACTATCTCAGCAGGGGGTTAGCAGTTGAAATCATGGGGATTCACACTCATCATTAACGCAACAACTTTTGGTTAACAGGTAAAAACAATGTTCGAATGGATCGCCGACCCGTCAATCTGGGCCGGACTGGTCACCCTGGTGGTGCTGGAATTAGTGTTGGGCATTGATAACCTGGTGTTTATCGCCATTCTGGCGGAGAAACTGCCTCCAGCCCTGCGCGACCGTGCTCGCGTCACCGGTTTGCTGCTGGCGCTGCTGATGCGGCTGATGCTGCTGGCCTCTATCTCCTGGCTCTCTTCCCTCACAGCTCCGCTGTTCTCGATTGCCGGGCACGCCTTTAGCGCACGTGATGCCATTATGCTGACGGGAGGCGTTTTCCTGCTGTTTAAAGCTACGGTTGAACTGAATGAGCGGCTGGAAGGTAAAGATGAAGAGGAAAATCCACAAAAACGCGGTGCGCGATTCTGGCCGGTGGTGGCACAAATCGTGGTACTGGATGCGGTATTTTCCCTCGATTCGGTAATCACCGCCGTGGGCATGGTGGACCACCTGGCGGTGATGATGGCCGCGGTGATTATCTCGATCATGCTGATGCTGCTGGCCAGTAAACCGCTGACCCGCTTCGTGAACGGCCACCCGACGATTATTATTCTCTGTCTCAGCTTCCTGCTGATGATTGGTTTCAGCCTGGTTGCCGACGGTTTTGGCTATCACATTCCTAAAGGCTACCTCTACGCGGCCATCGGATTCTCAGTAATGATCGAGGCACTTAACCAGCTGTCGCAGTTCAATCGTCGTCGTTTTCTCTCAGCTAAAGCTCCGCTGCGCAAACGTACCGCTGAAGCGGTTTTACGCCTGCTGCGCGGCAGCCATGAGCCGGCGGAACTGGATGTGGAAACCGCCTCTCTGGTGGCCAGCAACAGCGCGCCAAAGGCGATTTTTAATAAGCAGGAGCGGATGATGATTGCGCGGGTGCTGGCAATGGGGCAGCGCAGCGTCAGCAGCATTATGACCTCGCGCCATGATATCCAGCATATTGACCTGGCCGAATCGCCGGAAGAGATTATGTCCTGTCTGGACAATAATCAGCACACGCGTCTGATCATTACTGAAAAGAGCGAAGAACCGCTTGGCGTGGTTCACGTGATTGAACTGCTGAAACAGGCGCTACACGGTAACAGCCTCGATCTGCGGGCGTTAATCCGTCAGCCGCTGGTGTTCCCTGAACAGCTACCGCTACTGCCCGCACTGGAGCAGTTCCGCAACGCGCGCACCCACTTTGCTTTCGTGGTGGACGAGTTTGGTTCGGTTGAAGGCGTGGTTACGCTGAGTGACGTGATGGAAACTATTGCCGGCAATCTGCCAAACGAAGGTGAACGGCTGGACCCACGTTATGATATTCAACAAAATGCCGACGGTAGCTGGACCGCTAATGGCCATATGCCGCTGGACGATCTGACGATGCATCTGCCGCTGCCGCTGGATGAAAAGCGTGAATACAATACGCTGGCAGGACTGCTGATGGAACATTTACAACATGTCCCTCAGCAGGGAGAAGAAGTGCAAATCGGTGATTATCTGATCCGCACCCTGCAGGTAGAAAACCATCGGGTACAGAAAGTGCAGATCGTACTGACACAGGCGGAAGAGTAGCAGAACGGCAAAGCCGGGTTGTGCTGGCCCGGCTTACATATCCTTCAGCAGCTTTTTCACATCGTTACGCTTTTCATTTTCCGGGTTGCGCCCCATCCACTCTTTCAAACGCTGTTTCGCTTCATCACGCAGCTGCTGGCGAAGCACCTGATCGACTTTCAGACTGTAATTAATCGTTGACCAGGGGCCGTAAATACGCAGCGGTATCGGCGTTTGCTGAAGGCGCCTGATCAGCGAATCATCGCCCTGCCAGCCGCGCATCACCGTCACGCCAAAGTTAATATCCAGCTCCCTTTTGGCCAGATCGACATTGCCGCTGCCGGTATAGTTCAGGATGGTCGATTGTGCATTCAGCTCAGGGAAGGTTACCAGGCCGTTATTCAGCGTGGCGTGGCCGCTGATCTGCTGCAGGATCGGCTGATCGTTACGCTCACCGCGCACTTTGTCACTGTTGCCTTCCACGGCACGCTGAATCAGCTGCTGGAAGTTAAGCCCGGCAAACTGGGCGTTATCCAGCTTGAGATCCGCACTGCCCTGCCACTGGTGGTTAAATTCAGCCACGGTCAAGCCGTTACCGCTGAAATCACCGTCCAGCGACAGCTCGCCGCTGATGGTATCCGGCAGGTTAAACGCCTTTAACAACGGGCCGATGCCAACGCGCTGTAGCGAAGGCTTAAGTGCAACCCGGGTCTGCGAGCTGCGAACGTCAACGCTTCCCGGCAGGGAGAAACGGCCGCCGCTTGCCTGACCCTGTAGCGTAGACAGATTGAGTAAGCCCTGCTGATTATTGGCCTTAAGCTGCACAGTATCCATATCGATACCGCGCCAGCGCAGTTTAGCAATCTGCAAATCAACGGTCCCGTCGATCGCATTGAGCGGTGAGTCCGCATTATTAGCAGGGGCAGATTCTGCGATCACCGGCGCTCGTCCGGCGCGCTGGCTTTGCTGGGCGGTGTCACCGTTAGAGGATTCTGAAATCCCCAGCAGAGTATCTATATTCAGCGACGGGGAACTGAGGTCCGCCACAACCTGCGGCCGGTTACCGAGACTGCCGGTAATTTTCCCGCTCAGCTGGCTGTCATTGGCGCTGAGCTGGATGTCGCTAAGGCTGAAGCGCTGATTAGCATTATCCCAGCTTGCCGTCATGGCCGCCTGACCTTTAATACCGGTTTGCGGCAGATCGGCCCCCTGCAACTGGTAGTCGAGCTGTTTAATGGCGGCGTTTATCTGGCGGGGATAGTGGGTGATATCAAGTTCGCTGCTGAACTGAAGGCGCAGATCGCGCTGGTCACGGCTAATCCGGCTGCTGAACTCAATATTAACCCAGCGCGGCTGAGTCTGATCAAACCGCAGATTAAAATCACGGACGTTAAGCTGCTCGCCGTTATCCTGCTGCCAGATCAACAGACTATCGACAATCCGCAGATGAGAAATATCGAATCGCCAGCCACGAGTCACATCTTCAATCACCGAAGGCGGCGCACTGCCTGCAGGACCAATCGGCGCATCGGCAGGCCGCTGGTGCTCGCTTTCCGGAATCAACCGCACAACGGCATTCTTAAGCATGACCTGTTTTACGGAAAGCTGGTGGGAGAGAAGAGGCAGAAGATTGACATCCAGACGCATGTTTTCCGCACTGACCACCGGCTGAGAAGCCCCCTGCGCGGTCAGCGTGACCGGCCCGGAAAGAATACTCAGCTGCGGCCAGACGTGCCAGCGCAAATCGCCTTTCAACTCAAGCTGATAGCCGCTGCGCTGCTCAACCTGCTGGGCCATATAGGCGCGAAAATCATTGGGATTGACCAGCAGAACGAGTGCGGTCATTCCGACCACCATCACCACCAGTAGAATGGCCAGTGTGGTTATCAATCTTTTCATGCCTCTGCCACCTTTAGTCTTTATCGATTCGACTGGCAACCGCGCCCTGCTGACCTTTATATTTCGCATCCTGGCGGCTGTTGTACGGGCGTGCTGCCGGGCCCGATAGCGGTTCAAAACTCAATGCGCCAATCAGCATGCCGGGGCGAAGAGCCAGCGGAAGTTTACCGGAATTGTAGAACTCCAGCACAATACGCCCCTGCCAGCCGGGATCGATACGGTGCGCGGTCACATGCACCATCAACCCCAGTCTCGCGAGGGAGGAGCGCCCGTCCAGCCAGCCGACCAAATCGTCAGGCAGTGTCACCGACTCAAAGGTCACTGCCAGCGCCAACTCGCCCGGATGCAGAAAGAACGCTTCACCTTCCGGCAGAACGATTTCGTCGCTCATCACCCGATCCAGCGCAGCGCTGACTTCATGCTTTGGTCCGCTCAAATCAATAAACGGAGCCGTGTGGCCGCGAAACGTGCGGAACTGGTTGCCAAGACGCACGTCAACCGTAGCTCCACTGATGCGCTCCACCGGCGGGCGTGGGGTAATGCCCAGTTTGCCATTATCGAGCCAGGCTTCAATATCGCGGTCACATAATCTCATAACGGGTACTCCAACCTATTCAGAAATGCTTAAAAGCGGCTACGAGAACAACGGGAAAGAGCACCGTTCGACATCCGTAGCCTGCCCGCCACGCGGGCCTGCGAGGGTTACTCAAAGAACTGATTAATCTTCGCCTTGAGGATATCAATAGCAATACGGTTTTTCCCGCCGCGCGGCACGATAATATCCGCATACTGCTTTGATGGTTCAATAAACTGCAGGAACATCGGGCGAACCGTCTTCTGATATTGAGCCATAACCGAATCCATCGAACGACCACGTTCATTTACATCACGTTTCATGCGGCGCATCAAACAGATATCAAGCGGAGTATCAACGAAGATCGAGAAATTCATCTCCTGGCGCAAGCGCGCATCGGTCAGCAGCAGGATACCTTCGAGAATAATGACCTTCTTCGGCTTCTGCGTGATGGTTTTTTTCTCACGTGTGTGTTCGACATAGCTGTAAACCGGCAGTTCAATCGACTGCCCGGCTTTCAGAATTTGCAGATGCTGAAGCAGCAGCGTGTGATCCATAGCACTCGGGTGGTCGTAGTTAGTTTTAACCCGTTCTTCCATCGTTAAATGGCTTTGGTCTTTGTAATAGGCATCCTCCGGGATCACGCCAATATTGTCATCACCCACACGGTCGCGCACTTCGCGATACAGCGTGCTGGCGATAAGACTTTTCCCCGAGGCTGAAGCGCCTGCGATACCTACGATGACGCACTGATGCGACTTGTCAGCCATAAATTAACGACCTGATTCCGAGACAAAATGAAAGGATAAATAGCCAGCTTCCTGAAATATGAAGGGCATAGCGCGCGCAATTATAGGGAGTTCACCCATCTGATGCCAGAAAAAAGCATCCCCGGCCTTTTCAGATTATACCGTTAGATAATATGCTGGCGCCCGGTTAAAGTACGACAAGCAAAAAAGCCTCCAGGAAACAGCGTGCCAGATCACATAATGCATCTTTTGACCTATTTTGGTGACAGCATGCTGTTACTGCCGACTGCGGCCATCATCGCCTTCCTGCTGCGCTGGAAAAACGACGACAAACGCGCCGTCTGGTTCTGGCTGCTGACGTTCAGCTGTGCGGGACTGGTGGTCAGCCTGTCAAAAATCGCCTTCCTCGGCTTTGGTATTGGCAGCGTGCACTTTAACTTCACCGGCTTCAGCGGCCACAGTGCCATGTCCGCCACGCTGTGGCCCGTGATGTTCTGGCTGCTAAGTGGCCGTCTCTCTTCCCCGTGGCGGAGCGGGCTGCTTATCGCGGGTTATCTGATCCCGATCATCGTTGGTATATCACGCCTTGAACTTAACGCTCATTCAGTGAGCGAAGTGATTGCCGGCCTGGTTCTGGGCTTTACGCTTAGCACCGCCTTTCTGCTCAGCCAGCGTACCGTTCGGCCGAGGGGGTTTTCTCTTGCGCAGCTGTGCATCGCGCTGCTGGTACCCGTGCTTCTTTTCAGTAACGGACGCGTCGCCACCACCCAGCAGTTTCTGCAGAAGCTGTCGGCGCAAATTGCCGGCATCGAACACCCGTGGACGCGTGCGGATCTGTTAAAAATCAAGCAATAAACTCGACTTAATCTGGGGCATTTCTCGCAGGTTTTTTGTACCATCCCCTTCAACCTGGTTTTCTTGTGCTAGCATGGCTTTAGAGATAAAGATTGCGCCGCTGACTGGCGCCGTGCTGGATAAGTGTGGATGGCCTCAGAAACGTTAGCCAATGTACAACATAGCCGGACGCAGTGGCTGAACAGCCTGCTGCTGGGTTTACTGAGCCTGGCATCCACCCTTTACTGCCTTGAGTTGATTAAAATCAGCGGTCAAATCTCGCTGCTGTGGTTTTCTACTGCGCTGATGACCATCGTGGTATTTCGCAACCCGGTGCGTACCCTGCCGCTGTTGTTAAGCGGCTGCATGGTAGGGGTGATCTGCGCGAATGCGATTATCCTCGGCCCCGGCCTGTCTAATCTGAAACTTCCACTGATTAATCTGGCCCAGGCGCTGATGGGGGGCGTCATGTTACGTCTGTTGCTGGATCATCAGACCCCGCTGAATACGCTTTACAGCTGGGCCAGAATGATGCTGGCGGTCGGCCTGTTTACCCCCCTTTTGGGAGCAATACTGGCCAGCGCGCTGCTGAACATTCCCACCGCGTCACTGACGCAGTTTTTCTCAACATGGGTTGCTTCAGAGGTCATCGGTATGCTGGCGCTCGGTCCGGTAGCACTGCTGTGGCGGCGCGACTCGCTGATGAAGCATCGGGTACTGATCGAAACGTTACTCACCCTACTGGTCACCCTGGCTCTCAGCTGGCTGGCCTTGCGCTTTCTGCCGTGGTCGTTTGCCTTCGTGATTGTCATTCTGTTTTACAGCGCCGTGCGTCTGCCGCGGCTGGCCGCGTTTATTGTTTATCTTGTGACGGTATCGATGATCTCACTGATGCTGGCGCTGAACCTGATCCCGCAGGACTTTATCAGTGCGCCGCTGCTGGTCTCGGTTCCCTGGCTACCCTTCATGCTGGCGCTGGTGCCCAGCCATTTGATGACCCTGGTAATGCACTCGTTCCGCGAGGAGCGTAAGCATATCTCGGAGAGCGAAACCCGCTTTCGACACGCGATGGAATATTCGGCTATTGGTATGGCGCTGGTCGCACCCGGCGGCCAGTGGCTGCAGGTGAACAAGTCACTGTGCCGCCTGCTTGGCTATCGCCAGGACGAACTTGAAGGAATGACCTTTCAGCAGCTCAGCCACCCTGACGACCTGAATGCCGATTTAATACAGATAAATGCTCTGCTGGCGGGAGATATCGCTAGCTACAGTATGGAAAAGCGATACCTGCGCAGCGACGGCCAAACCGTCTGGGCACTGCTGGCGGTTTCTCTGGTGCGCGATAGTGAGCAGCAGCCGCTCTATTTCATATCGCAAATAGAGGACATAACCGGACTTAAGCAAACCGAGAAGATCAATCAGCAGTTGATGGAGCGCATTACTCTGGCCAATGAAGCTGCCGGCATTGGGGTGTGGGAGTGGAATCTGATCAGTGGGGAAATGACCTGGGATCGGCGCATGTTTCAGCTCTACCATCTGCCGGAAAGCGCAACGATTACTCAGCAGAACTGGATAAACTGCCTGCTTCCCACCGATCGCAAAAAAGTCACTGACCTGCTCGCTGAGGCGGTCAGAACCGTCTCGCCGGTGGATGTTGAGTATCGCATCGAAACGACCGCAGGCATCCGCTATATCCGCTGCCAGGGCAATATGGTGGCGGATGAAACCGACCATACCTCACGCATGCTAGGAATTAACCAGGATGTTACGGTATTCCGCCAGTTAACCGATGCGCTCGATCAGGAGCGGGAACGCATGCATATCACGCTGGATGCCATTGACGAAGCGGTAATCAGTACCGATGAAGAAATGCTGGTGATCTTTATGAATCCCGTGGCGGAAAAGATGACCGGCTGGCCGCAACATCATGCTGTTGGCAAGCCTATTACCGATATATTGCAGATCACGCACGGCGGCGAAGGGCCAGAACAGGAAATCGTGCTGAGCTGTGCGTTGCCGAAAAATGCCAAACCCGGTACGGCGGATGAGGACCTGGTACTGCACAACCGCGCCGGGGAGCAGTTTGCCATCAACTACAGCCTGTCCCCTCTCAGCACCCAGGAGGGCGACAATATTGGTAGCGTAATGGTAATCCAGGACGTTAGCGAGTCGCGGGAAATGTTTAAGCGTCTGCGCTACAGCGCCTCTCACGATATACTGACCCGCCTGCCGAACCGTGCCAGCTTTGAGCAGCGATTAAAAGCAATGCTGATGTCGCAGGACAATCAGCGTCTGCATCACGTGCTGGCCTTCGTCGATCTGGATCGCTTTAAGGCGGTGAATGACAGCGCCGGACATGCCGCCGGAGATGCACTGCTGCGGGAGCTATCGACGATCATGATGCGGCAGCTGCGCGGTAGCGATTTCCTCGCCCGTCTTGGCGGTGATGAATTTGGCATGCTGCTACCGGAATGCTCCCTGGAGGATGCCGGCGAGATCGCCAGCCGCCTGGTCGCCACCATCAGCCAGTATCGCTTCCTGTGGAAAGGCCACGAGTTCTCTGTTGGGGCCAGCGCCGGACTGACGGTTTTCGACAGCAGCAGCAACGCGGTTGAAGTGATGTCACAGGCCGATATCGCCTGCTACCAGGCCAAAAACAGCGGTCGGGGCAAGATTGCGGTTTATGGCGAAGCAACGAATAACGACCTGCCTCCGGCAGCGGGCATCTCCCCCTTCCTCCGTTAATAAAACCACTATTCCCCCTTGCTCTGCCGACACGGCCAGGCTAAAGTCGCCCCCTTTTTTTTCCCCACTCAGCGGAGAGAACGATGTTTATCGGTTTCGACTACGGTACGGCCAACTGCTCGGTCGCCATCATGGACCACGGCCAGCCCAAAATGCTGCCTTTAGAGCAGGGTTCACCTTATTTACCCTCAATGCTGTGTGCGCCAACTCGTGAAGCCGTGAGTGAATGGCTGTTTCGTCATCATCAGGTACCCACGCCACAGGCGGAAAGCCAGGCGCTGCTGCGCTGCGCCGTCGCCTTCAACCGCGAAGAAGATATTGAAGTCACACCGGCCAGCGTGAAATTTGGGCTGGCCTCGCTGGCGCAGTATATGGACGATCCGGAAGAGGTGTGGTTTGTAAAATCCCCGAAATCCTTCCTCGGTGCCAGCGGCCTGAAGCCCCGGCAGGTCGCGCTGTTTGAGGACCTGGTCTGCGCGATGATGCTGCATATTCGTCAGTCGGCAGAAAGCTCACTGAACGACAGCGTGACCCAGGCGGTGATTGGCCGCCCGGTCAACTTCCAGGGTCTGGGCGGCGAAGACGCCAACCAGCAGGCGGAAGGCATTCTGGCCCGTGCAGCCAGCCGCGCCGGTTTCCGCGATGTGATTTTCCAGTTTGAACCGGTGGCAGCTGGTCTGGACTTTGAAGCCACGCTGAGCAAGGAAAGCCGGGTACTGGTCGTGGATATCGGCGGCGGAACCACCGACTGCTCGATGCTGCTGATGGGGCCGCAGTGGCATGATAAATCCGATCGTAGCGACAGCCTGCTGGGCCACAGCGGCTGCCGCGTGGGCGGTAACGATCTGGATATTATGCTGGCCTTTAAGGAGCTGATGCCGCTGCTGGGCCTGGGCGGTGAAACCGTGAAGGGAATGGGTATGCCTGCCCTGCCGTGGTGGAATGCGGTGGCGATTAACGACGTTCCGGCACAAAGTGATTTCTATGCCGCGGCCAGCAACAAGCTGCTGCAGGATCTGATCCGCGACGCGCGCGAGCCGGAGAAGGTGAAGCGCCTGCTGAAAGTGTGGCGTCAGCGCCTGAGCTATCGTCTGGTGCGCGCGGCGGAAGAGAGCAAAATTGCCCTTTCCGACCGACCGCAGTCGCTGGCGGGTCTGGATTTCATTGACGACGGGCTGGCAACGGATATCAGCGTGGCGGCGCTACAGGCGGCGATCAGTCAGCCCCTTGAGCGCATTCAGGAGCAGGTGGCGCTGGCGCTTGAAACCAGCGGCACGAAGCCCGATGTGATTTATCTGACCGGCGGCAGTGCCAAGTCACCGGTTCTGCGCCAGGCGTTGCAGCGGCAGTTGCCGGATATTCCGCTGACCAGCGGCGATGATTTTGGCTCGGTCACGGCGGGGCTGGCGCGTTGGGCGCAGGTGATGTTCCGCTAAGAACTGCCTCAGTTTCTTCACCCGGCTGCTGTCTCTTCAGGCCGGGTGATAGTGACCCGGCATCTCACAGAAGAAATCGCGACTTATGCTTTACGTCGATTAATTATCGCACGGGCACAGCGGCCAATCAGCGGAACGGCAATTATTGCCAGGATCACCGAGACGATCGCCAGGAAGAGCAGCACGGAGGCGATTGGGTTAAGCACGCCACCAAGGCTGGTGATATGGCTGAACGAGGCAAAGCGCTCTGGCGGCATATCGCGTAGAATAGCTCCCGGCAGGATCATAAAGAACACCAGGCTGACCGGCAGGTAGACGATAAAGATCTTTTTCTTGTTCATACGGTTTGCCTCACGGCGGTGGGAACATATACAGGGCAGTGATGATACCTCAAAGCCGCGAGTTGCATCAACGCGTTGCCGTGCGGGGCGCAGTAAAATGGGTGCCTGGGGTACAGCCTCTGCTGCTGCTCCAGGGCGGGTCCTCGCGCCGCGTTGCGGTACCCTCGGTTACGCCATTTCGCCGACGGTTCGGCCAGGATTGAACATCCCTGTTCAAACCCGGCCTGACGCCAACATCCCTGTTGTCGTCTCCTGGTTCAATGGCTCCACCTCAGCGCTGCGGATGCCCTTACGCAGCAGCAGAGGCTGTCCTCTTTAATTTTTTCATCGCTTTTAGATTTCAAAGAATAACCAGGTTTGCAGATAAACTTGATGCTGCATGGGGCAACTCATTGGGCAAAAATCGACCTGCTAACCGTAAATGAAAGAACACCAGTTCTGCATAAATGCTCCAACACCGCTTAACCAATTATTTTCAGGCAACACAAGAGTTTGAGAGCAGGCGGGTTGTGCCCCCGAGAGGGCAATCCGCAGCGCTGAACGCAGAGAGGAAGCCAGGATTTGGCCGCATGGACGCGGCCAAAAGTCACAGCCGGGCCAGGACGGCCCGTCTGTGGCGGTCCGGGAGGCTGACGAGCGAAGTGAGGGGACCGCAACGCGGTGCGAGGACCCGCCCTCTCGGGGGCACAACCCGCCAGCGCCAACTCCGGAATTTACAATCAGGCAACCAGCCAGCGCTAACTACCGAACCGGCAAACAGCACTCGTCCCTTTTACGGTCATCCTGCAACCGGCTTACTCGCAACTCAGTAACTACTGACCTCAGAAAGCAAACGCTTATCTGCATCACTCAGCTTCAGCTGAGTCGCCTTCACCAGCTCATCCACCTGCGCCAGCGACGTCGCACTGACAATCGGCGCGGTAATGCTCGGGCGGGCAATCTGCCAGGCCAGTGCCACCTGCGTTGGCGACGCGTGATGCGCTTCGGCCAACTCCACCAGCGCATGAACAATCTTCAGCCCGCGATCGTTCAGATACTTCTCCACCACGCCCTGCCCGCGCGCACTCTTCGCCGCATCTTCCGGCTTGCGGTATTTACCGCTGAGGAAACCGCTGGCGAGCGAATAATAGTTAATCACGCCCAACCCATGCTTCTCCACTACCGCTTCCAGCCCACTTTCATAGCCTTCGCGATCGTACAGGTTATATTCCGGCTGCAGCGTTTCATAGCGCGCCAGTCCGGCATCCACACTGATTTTCAGCGCTTCGCTCAAACGGTCGGCAGAGTAATTTGACGCACCGATAGCGCGGACCTTACCCTCTTTAATCAAAGCATCAAAGGTAACCAGCGTATCCTGTAATGGCGTATCTTCATCATCGCGGTGCGCCTGATACAGATCGATATAGTCGGTTTGCAAACGTTTGAGGGAGGCCTCCACCGCCTGGCGAATGTATTTTGGTGCCAGACCGGTTTTACCGTTGCCCAAATCCATCCCCACCTTGGTGGCCAGAATGATTTTGTCGCGCTTGCCGCTCTGCTTCAGCCAGTTACCGATGATGGTTTCTGATTCGCCACCCTGGTTGCCGGGAACCCAGCGGGAATAGACATCAGCGGTATCAATAAAATTCAGGCCTTTCTCTACCAGCGCATCCAGCAGGGAAAAGGACGTTGATTGATCGGCCGTCCAGCCAAAAACGTTACCCCCAAAGGTCAGTAGCGGAACCTGAATGCCGGAACGACCAAGCTGGCGATGTTCTGAAGTACTCATTTCAATCTCCTGGTAGATGGGTTGCACGGCATCAATCTTAGCAGACTAACTATCTGTGGCTTCGACATTTTCTGTCTAATAATTTGCAGAATGTGAACAGAAGACAATGCAGAACTATACAGTTATCCTTATTTCCTTCATTTTTCGTAAGTTATAATTAGCTAATATGAAAAGTGGACGCCTTTTGGTCCCATCTGGACATTTCCCCGCTACCGGAGAGCATGAGAGTTAATGAAAGCACAGCGCCGTTTCCCCGTTATTCCACTGGTTGTTATTCTTGCCGCACTGGTTGGCGGTGGCCTGTACTGGTGGCACAGCCAGGCTGATGCTCCGGGAGCAAAACCTGCCGCTGCAGAAAAATCCGCGCATCCTCGTGGCCGTGGTGGACGCGGGCCGGGCGGTCCTGGCGGTATGGGCGCAGAATTAAGCCCGGTGCAGGCGGCCGTCGCGCAAAGCAAAAGCGTGCCGCAGTATCTCTCCGGCCTTGGCACCGTCACCGCAGCCAACACCGTGACCCTGCGCAGTCGCGTTGACGGCGATTTGATGGCGCTGCACTTTACCGAAGGGCAGCAGGTGAAAGCCGGACAGCTGCTGGCTGAAATCGATCCCCGCCCGTGGCAGGTCGCGCTGATGCAGGCAGAGGGCCAGCTGGCGAAAGATCAGGCGACGCTGGCGAACGCCCGCCGCGACCTGGCGCGCTATGAAAAGCTGGCTAAAACCAGCCTGGTTTCGCAGCAGGATCTCGACACCCAAAAATCACTGGTCAGCGAAACGCTGGGCACCATTAAAGCCGATGAGGGCAGCGTTGCCAGCGCCAAACTTAACCTTACCTATAGCCGTATCACGTCACCGATTGATGGCCGCGTGGGCCTGAAACAGGTTGATATCGGCAACTACATCACCAGCGGCGACACCAACGGGATCGTGGTGATCACCCAGACGCACCCGATCGATCTGGTGTTCAGCCTGCCGGAGAACGATATCAGCGCGATCCTTGCCGCGCAAAAACAGGGTACCGTGCCGGTTGAGGCCTGGGACCGCAGCAATAAAACCCTGCTGACGCAGGGCGCGCTGCTCAGCATGGATAACCAAATCGACACCACCACCGGCACCGTCAAACTGAAAGCTCGCTTTAGCAACGAGGACGACCGGCTGTTCCCTAATCAGTTTGTGAATGCCCGCCTGAAGGTCGCGACGCTACAGGATGCCATCGTGATCCCGGCTGCGGCGCTGCAAATGGGCAATGAAGGCCACTTTGTCTGGGTGGTTAATGCCGATAATAAAGTCAGCAAAAAATCCGTCACCGTGGGTATCCAGGACAGTGAAACCGTGGTGATTAACAGCGGCCTGCAGGCGGGCGAAAAAGTCGTCACCGACGGTATCGATCGCCTGACCGGAGGTGCAAAAGTCGAAATCGTCGCCCCGCAGTCCACACCACTGACCTCTGGTAAAAGCGCGCAGCCAGCCAAGGGAGCCAGCGACTGATGCAGGGAATGCCTTCCACAACCGGCGGTGGACCATCACGCCAGTTTATTCTGCGCCCGGTCGCCACCACACTGCTGATGATTGCGATCCTGCTGGCCGGAATTATCGGTTATCGTTCGCTGCCCGTATCGGCACTGCCCGAAGTGGACTACCCCACTATTCAGGTGGTGACGCTCTACCCTGGCGCCAGCCCGGACGTGATGACCTCCGCCGTCACCGCTCCGCTGGAGCGCCAGTTTGGTCAGATGTCCGGCCTGAAGCAGATGTCCTCGCAAAGCGCGGGCGGTGCCTCTGTGGTGACGCTTCAGTTCCAGCTAACGCTGCCGTTGGATGTGGCCGAGCAGGAGGTTCAGGCCGCGATCAATGCCGCGACAAACCTGCTGCCCAACGATCTGCCTAACCCACCGGTTTACAGTAAGGTTAACCCGGCAGATCCGCCGATTATGACCCTCGCCGTCACCACCACCAGCATGCCGATGACCCAGGTCGAGGATATGGTGGAAACCCGCGTGGCGCAGAAAATTTCACAGGTGTCCGGCGTCGGGCTGGTGACGCTTTCCGGCGGGCAGCGCCCGGCGGTCAGAGTGAAGCTGAACGCGCAGGCGCTGGCATCCCTCGGTATCACCACCGAAACGGTGCGCACCGCCATCAGCAACGCCAACGTCAACTCGGCGAAGGGTAGCCTTGACGGCCCGGAACGCGCCATCACGCTGTCGGCCAACGACCAGATCAAAACCGCCGAAGGCTATCGCCAGCTGATTGTCACTTACCTTAACGGCGCGCCGGTGCGGCTGGGCGATGTGGCCACCGTTGAACAGGGTGCGGAAAACAGCTGGCTGGGCGCCTGGGCCAACCGCCAGCAGGCGATCGTGCTCAACGTCCAGCGCCAGCCGGGTGCCAATATTATTGATACGGCCGATAACATCCGCCAGATGCTGCCTGCGCTGACCGCCTCGCTGCCAAAATCGGTGGACGTCAAGCTGCTGACCGACCGCACGACCAATATCCGCGCGTCGGTTAATGACGTACAGTTTGAGCTGCTGCTGGCGATTACGCTGGTGGTGATGATTATCTATCTGTTCCTGCGCAACGTTCCCGCCACGATTATTCCGGCCGTGGCGGTGCCGCTGTCGCTGGTCGGCACCTTTGCGGTGATGTATTTCTGCGGCTTTTCGATCAACAACCTGACGCTGATGGCGTTAACCATCGCCACCGGCTTCGTGGTGGATGATGCGATTGTGGTGATCGAGAATATCTCGCGCTACATCGAGAAAGGCGAAAAACCGCTAACCGCCGCGCTGAAAGGTGCCGGAGAGATCGGCTTCACCATTATCTCGCTGACTTTCTCGCTGATTGCGGTACTGATCCCACTGCTGTTTATGGGCGACATCGTCGGCAGGCTGTTCCGCGAATTTGCCGTCACGCTGGCGGTGGCGATCCTGATTTCCGCCGTTGTCTCACTCACCCTGACGCCGATGATGTGTGCGCGCATGCTGAGCGTGGAGTCGCTGCGCAAGCAGAACCGCTTCTCGCGCGCCAGCGAGGCGATGTTTGATAAGGTCATTGCTCGTTATGGCAGCCTGCTGAGCCGGGTACTGAATCATCCGTGGATCACCCTCAGCGTGGCGCTGAGTACGCTGGCGATCACCGTGCTGCTGTGGCTGGCGATCCCGAAAGGCTTCTTCCCTGTACAGGATAACGGCATTATCTCCGGCACCGTGCAGGCCTCGCAGTCGGTTTCCTACGCCAGCATGGCGCAGCGCCAGCAGGAAGTCGCCTCGGTGATTATGAAAGATCCGGCGGTACAGAGCCTGACCTCGTTTGTGGGCGTTGATGGAACCAACTCGGCGCTGAACAGCGGCAGGCTGCAAATCAACCTCAAGCCGCTGGATGAGCGCGACAACCGCATTCCGGTGGTGATGGCCCGCCTGCAACAGCAGGTTTCGCAGATCCCCGGCATCAGCCTTTGGCTGCAACCGGTGCAGGATCTCACCATTGATACTCAGGTCAGCCGCACGCAGTATCAGTTCACCCTACAGGCCGGATCGCTTGACTCACTCAGCCTGTGGGTGCCGAAGCTGCTGGCAAAACTGAACACCATGCCGGAACTGAAGGACGTCAGCAACGACTGGCAGGATCAGGGGCTGGAAGCCTATATCCGCGTCGATCGCGATACCGCCAGCCGTCTGGGCATTACCATGGCCGACGTGGATAACGCACTGTATAACGCCTTCGGCCAGCGCCTGATCTCCACCATCTACACCCAGGCAAATCAGTACCGCGTGGTGTTGGAGCACGACACCACCGCCACGCCGGGCCTGGCCGCGCTGCAAAGCGTGCGGCTGAAAAGCACCGACGGCGGCAGCGTGCCGCTGAGCGCGATTGCCAGCGTTGAACAGCGCCACGGCGCGCTGAGTATCAATCACCTTGACCAGTTCCCGTCGGCGACCTTCTCGTTTAATGTCAGCGACGGCTACTCGCTGGAGCAGGCGGTGAATGCCGTCACTCAGGCCGAGAAGTCGATGGCAATGCCTGCGGAAATCATGACCCAGTTCCAGGGCAGCACCCTCGCCTTCCAGGCGGCGCTTTCCAGCACCGTCTGGCTGATCGTGGCAGCGATCGTGGCGATGTACATCGTGCTGGGCATTCTTTATGAGAGCTTTATTCACCCGATTACCATTCTCTCAACGCTGCCCACCGCGGGCGTCGGCGCGTTGCTGGCGCTGTTGATTAGCGGCAGCGAGCTGGACGTGATCGCCATTATCGGCATCATCCTGCTGATTGGTATCGTGAAGAAAAACGCCATCATGATGATCGACTTTGCGTTAGCCGCCGAGCGCGAACAGGGCATGTCGCCGTACGATGCGATTTATCAGGCCTGCCTGCTGCGCTTCCGTCCGATCCTGATGACCACCCTCGCCGCCCTGCTCGGTGCGCTGCCGCTGATGCTGAGCACCGGCGTTGGCGCCGAGCTGCGCCGTCCGCTGGGTACGGCGATGGTCGGCGGGCTGATCGTCAGCCAGGTACTGACCTTGTTCACCACCCCGGTGATCTACCTGCTGTTTGACCGCCTGGCCCACGCCACTCGCCAGCGCTTCGCGCGCCGGGAGGCAGAGTGAAATTTTTTGCCCTGTTTATCCATCGTCCGGTCGCCACTATCCTGATGACCGTGGCGATCCTGCTGGCCGGTATTCTGGGCTTCCGGCTGCTGCCGGTAGCCCCGCTGCCGCAGGTGGATTTCCCGGTGATCATGATCAGCGCCTCGCTGCCGGGTGCCTCACCGGAAACCATGGCCTCGTCGGTGGCGACGCCGCTGGAACGGGCGCTGGGGCGTATTGCCGGGGTGACCGAGATGTCCTCCAGCAGTTCGCTGGGCTCCACGCGCATTATTCTGGTGTTTGACTACGACCGCGATATTAACGGTGCCGCCCGCGACGTGCAGGGTGCCATTAACGCCGCACAAAGCCTGCTGCCAAGCGGTATGCCGTCGCGGCCAACCTACCGCAAGGCCAACCCGTCCGACGCGCCGATCCTGATCATGACCCTGACTTCGGATACCTATTCGCAGGGCCAGCTTTACGATTACGCCTCCACCCAGCTGGCGCAGAAGCTGGCGCAGATTGAGGGCGTAGGGGATGTGTCGGTCGGCGGCAGCTCGCTGCCCGCGGTGCGCGTTGAGCTGAATCCACAGGCGCTGTTTAACCAGGGGGTGTCGCTGGATGCGGTGCGGGAAACGATTGCCAACGCCAACGTGCGTAAGCCGCAGGGCGCGGTGGAGGATAATCACCGGCGCTGGCAGCTAAAAACCAACGACGAGCTGAAAACCGCCGCGGAATATCAGCCGCTGATCGTTCACTACAGCAACGGCGCGGCGGTGCGGCTGAGCGACGTCGCCAACGTGACCGATTCGGTTGAGGATGTGCGCAATGCCGGGATGGCCAATGCCAAACCGGCGATCCTGCTGATGATCCGTAAGTCGCAGGAAGCCAATATCATTGATACCGTTGACCGCATCCGTGCCGAAGTACCGGAGTTGCGCAAGATTATCCCGGCGTCCATTGAGCTGAATGTAGCGCAGGACCGCTCGCCGACCATCCGCGCCTCACTGCATGAGGTTGAGCAGTCGCTGGCTATTTCCGTCGGTCTGGTCATTCTGGTGGTGTTTGCCTTCCTGCGCTCCGGGCGCGCGACACTGATCCCGGCGGTGGCGGTGCCGGTTTCGCTGGTGGGCACCTTTGCTGCCATGTATCTGTGCGGTTTCAGCCTCAACAACCTGTCGCTGATGGCGCTGACGGTAGCCACCGGCTTTGTGGTCGATGATGCGATTGTGGTACTGGAGAATATTTCCCGCCATGTGGAAGCCGGGATGAAACCGGTGCAGGCGGCGCTCCAGGGCGTGCGCGAAGTCGGCTTTACCGTGGTGTCGATGAGCATTTCGCTGGTGGCGGTATTCCTGCCGCTGCTGATGCTCGGCGGGCTGATTGGCCGGCTGTTTACCGAGTTCGCCGTGACGCTGTCGGTGGCGATCGGCATTTCGTTACTGATTTCGATTACCCTGACGCCGATGATGTGCGGACTGCTGCTGAAGCCGCAGCGCAAACATCAGCAGCAGCGCATTCGCGGCTTCGGCAAGGTGCTGATGGCCGTGCAGCAGGGCTATGGCCGCACGCTGAGAATAGTACTTAACCACGCGCGCTGGACGCTGCTGGTATTCTTCGCCACGATCGGCCTGACCATGTACCTCTACGTGTCCATTCCGAAAACGTTTATGCCGGAGCAGGATACCGGGCGGCTGATGGGCTTTATTCAGGCCGATCAGAGTATCTCCTTCCAGTCGATCCGCGACAAGCTGCAGGACTTTATGCGCATCGTACATGACGACCCGGCGGTGGACAGTGTAGTCGGCTTTACCGGCGGTTTCCGTACCAACAGTGGTTCGATGTTCATCTCCCTTAAACCGCTTTCAGAACGCACCGAAAACGCTCAACAGGTGATTGCCCGACTGCGCACCAAGCTGGCGAAGGAGCCGGGTGCCAACCTGTTCCTGATGGCGGTACAGGATCTGCGCCTTGGCGGGCGCCAGTCCAACGCCGGATATCAGTATTCCCTGCTGTCGGACAGCCTGGACGATCTGCGCGAGTGGGAGCCGAAAATCCGCCGCGCCTTTGCCGCCCTGCCGGAGCTGGCCGACGTCAACTCGGACCAGGAAGACAAAGGCGCAGAGATGGCGCTGACCTATGACCGCGCGGCTATGTCCAGCCTTGGCATTGACGTGTCCGACGTCAATAACCTGCTGAATAACGCCTTCGGCCAGCGCCAAATCTCCACCATTTACCAGCCGCTGAACCAGTACAAAGTGGTGATGGAGGTCGATCCGCGCTACACCCAGGATATCAGCGCGCTGAACCAGATGTACGTGATTAACAGCGAAGGGAAACCGATCCCACTTTCCTACTTTGCCAGCTGGAAACCGGCGAACTCGCCGCTGTCGGTGAACCACGAGGGACTGTCGGCTTCCTCGACCATTTCCTTTAACCTGCCAGAAGGCGTGTCGCTGTCGCAGGCCTCGGCGGCGATCGATCGCAGCGTGACCGCGCTGGGCGTGCCGTCCAGCGTGCGCGGCAGCTTTGCCGGAACGGCGGCAGAGTTTGAGAAATCTCAGAGCAGCCAGCTATGGCTGATTATTGCGGCAATCGCCACCGTTTATATCGTGCTGGGCATTCTGTACGAGAGCTACGTGCATCCGCTGACCATTCTCTCCACCCTGCCCTCTGCGGGCGTCGGTGCGCTGCTGGCGCTGGAACTGTTCGGCGCGCCGTTCAGTCTGATCGCGCTGATCGGCATTATGCTGCTGATCGGCATCGTGAAGAAGAACGCCATTATGATGGTGGACTTCGCCATTGAAGCGCAGCGCAAAGGCGGGCTGACGGCGCGTGAAGCAATTGAGCAGGCCAGCCTGCTGCGCTTCCGGCCGATTATGATGACCACCCTGGCTGCCCTGCTCGGCGCGCTGCCGCTGGTGCTGACCAGCGGTGACGGTGCCGAACTGCGCCAGCCGCTGGGGATCACCATCGTTGGTGGCCTGGTGATGAGCCAGCTGTTAACGCTGTACACCACGCCAGTGGTTTATCTGTATATGGATAAACTGCGCCGTAAGCCGCGCCCGCAGCCTGTGGTTGAGGAAGCCTGATGTGATCGCCTCGCCGCCCTCCTCCGTTCGCTGGCAGCTGTGGATCGTTGCCTTCGGGTTCTTTATGCAGACGCTGGACACTACCATCGTCAACACCGCGCTACCGTCAATGGCCGCCAGCCTGCATGAAAGCCCGCTGCATATGCATTCGGTGATCGTCTCCTACGTGCTGACGGTGGCGATTATGCTGCCGGTCAGCGGCTGGCTGGCGGACCGGTTCGGCGTGCGCAACGTGTTCTTCAGCGCGATTATCCTGTTCAGCATCGGTTCGCTGTGCTGTGCCCTATCCACCACGCTGGATCAGCTGATTATGGCGCGAGTGGTACAGGGCATCGGCGGGGCGATGATGGTGCCGGTCGGTCGCCTGACGGTGATGAAGCTGGTGCCGCGCGATCAGTATATGGCGGCGATGACCTTCGTCACCATCCCCGGACAGATTGGCCCGCTGATGGGGCCGACGCTGGGCGGCGTGCTGGTGGAATACGCCAGCTGGCACTGGATTTTCCTGATCAACATTCCGGTGGGCATCGTCGGTGCCGTCGCCACCCTGCGGCTGCTGCCCAACTTCACTCTGATTACCCGCCGCTTCGACTTCACCGGCTACCTGCTGCTGGCGCTGGGCATGGCGACCCTGACGCTGGCGCTGGACGGCCAGCGCGGTCTGGGGATTTCCCCGCTGCTGCTGTGCCTGTTTATCCTTGCCGGGGTGTTTGCGATGCTGTTTTATCTGCTGCACGCCCGCCACAACGACCTCGCCCTGTTCAGCCTCAAACTGTTTGATAACCGCGTGTTCTCCATTGGCCTGCTCGGCAGCCTGACCGCCCGTATCGGCAGCGGTATGCTGCCGTTTATGACGCCGCTTTTCCTGCAGATCGGCATGGGATACAGCCCGCTGCACGCCGGACTGATGATGATCCCGATGGTGCTGGGCAATATGGGCATGAAGCGCATCGTGGTGCAGATCGTCAACCGTTTTGGCTATCGCCACGTACTGGTGGGCTCCACCCTCGCACTGGCGCTGGTAACGCTGCTGTTCCCGGCGGTGGCGCTGCTGGGCTGGGATCTGCTGCTGCCGCTGGTGCTGTTTTTGCAGGGCATGGTTAACGCCATTCGCTTTTCGGCGATGAATACCCTGACGCTGAAAGAGCTGCCGGACGACCTCGCGAGCAGCGGCAACAGCCTGCTGTCGATGGTGCAGCAGCTGTCGATGAGTATCGGCGTGACCGTTGCCGGGCTGCTGCTGGGCACCTTCGGCCATCAGGCGGCGGCGGACAGCCCGCTGGTGCATCAGGCATTTATCTGGACTTACCTTTGTATGGCGTTGGTGATTGCCCTGCCCGCGCTGGTGTTCTGGCGCGTACCGGCTGAAATTGCCCCCAATACGATACTGGCCCGCAGGAGAAAACAATGATCTTTGCCCGCTTGCGCATCGGCATCACCGCTAAGCTGTTCGCCGCTATCTTATCAACCTGTATGCTGGTGCTGATCACCATGCACTGGGGCGTGCGTCTGAGCTTTGAGCACGGCTTCATCGATTACATAAAGCGCGGCAACGAGCAGCGTATCACCATGCTCAGCAATGCGCTGGCCGATCAGTACGAGCAGCACGGCAGCTGGACCTTTCTGCGCAATAACAACCGGCTGGTCTTCAATATTCTGCGCTCGCTGGATCAAAACCCGGGGTCCAGCAATCAGCTGCCGCCGCACGGCTGGCGCACACAGTTCTGGATTATCGATCAGAATTTTCGCGTGATGGTGGGTCCGCGCGGCCCGGTTCCACCGGAAGGGACGCGCCGGGCGATTACCACCAGCGATAATAAAGTGGTCGGCTGGGTGGTCGGTTCCCCGTCCGAACGGCTGACCCGCGTGGCGGATATTAATTTCGACCAGCAGCAAAATCGTACCAGCTGGATGATCGTCGGCCTGACCATGCTGCTTGCCGCGCTGGTGACCTGGCTGATGTCGCGCGGGCTGCTGGCACCGGTTAAGCGGCTGGTTGAGGGCACGCATCATCTGGCCGCCGGTGATTTTACCAGCCGGGTGGAATCCACCAGCCGCGACGAGCTTGGCCGCCTGGCGCAGGATTTTAACCGCCTGGCCAGCACGCTGGAAAAAAACGAACGCATGCGCCGCGCCTTTATGGCCGATATCTCCCACGAGCTGCGCACGCCGCTGGCGATCCTGCGCGGCGAGCTGGAAGCGATACAGGACGGCATACGCAAGCTGACGCCGGAGTCGATTATCTCGCTACAGGGAGAAGTCGCTACGCTGACCAAGCTGGTTGATGATGTCCACCAGCTGTCGCTGTCCGACGAGGGCGCGCTGGCCTATCGCAAGCGCGACACCGATCTGGTGCCACTGCTGGAAATGGTCGCCGCCAACTTCCGCCATCGCTATGAGCAACAGGGCCTGCTGCTCAACCTGTCGCTGCCGGAGGCCGCGCCGCAGTTCGGCGACCCGGACCGGCTGGGGCAGCTGTTGACCAATCTGATGGAAAACAGCCTGCGCTATACCGACGCAGGCGGCAGCCTGAATATTTACCTGGAATCTGGCCCCGACGGTAATCAGCTGCGCTTTGAAGACAGCACGCCGGGGGTGAATGACGACCAGCTGCAGCAGATTTTTGAACGATTTTACCGCACTGAAGGTTCACGCAACCGCGCCAGCGGCGGCTCCGGGCTGGGCCTGGCGATCTGCCAGAATATTGTTGCGGCCCACGACGGTACGCTGAACGCGCAGCACTCTTCCGCCGGAGGCCTGAAAATTACGGTAAACTTACCCAATAAACCGCATTGATTGATCCGTACTGAGGAAGTGATATGGAGCAGGAAAAACCGGCACCGCTGATTTTAATCGTGGAAGATGAACCCAAGCTTGGCCAGCTGCTGGTGGATTATCTGCAGGCGGCTAATTATCGCACGCACCATCTGCTGCGCGGCGATGAAGCACTGGAATGGGCAAAGCAGAATCAGCCCGATTTAATGCTGCTGGACCTGATGCTGCCGGGACTGGATGGCCTGTCGGTATGCCGCGAACTGCGCCGCTTCTCCGAGCTGCCGGTCATTATGGTCACCGCCAAAACCGAAGAGATCGATCGCCTGCTGGGGCTGGAAATTGGCGCGGACGACTATATCTGCAAGCCGTTCAGCCCGCGTGAAGTGGTGGCACGGGTGAAAACCATCCTCAAGCGCTGCCTTCGCCCAAAAGAAGAGGCGGTACAAACTTCGCTGCTGTGCATGGATGAAAACCGCTTCCAGGCCAGCTGGGATGAGAAACCGCTGGATCTGACCCCCGCCGAGTTTCGCCTGCTGAAAACCCTCGCCCACGAGCCGGGCAAGGTGTTTTCCCGCGAACAGCTGCTGAACCAGCTGTATGACGACTATCGCGTGGTGACCGACCGCACCATCGACAGCCATATTAAAAATCTGCGCCGCAAGCTGGAATCGCTGGATGCCAGCCAGCCGTTTATCCGCGCAGTGTACGGCATGGGCTATCGCTGGGAAGCCGATATCTGCCGATTGATTTAGATCAATTAATCTCGCGCTTCCCTGCCTTACAATCCCGCACCGAAATCTGCCCTTAGCGACGCCACGTTGCAGAGGGCAGCCATCCTGGCAATAGCTGGCGCATCATCAGACTGAGAAAACATGTTTAAACCGGAACTCCTCTCCCCGGCCGGCACGCTGAAAAATATGCGTTACGCCTTCGCGTATGGCGCTGATGCCGTTTACGCCGGTCAGCCGCGCTACAGCCTGCGCGTGCGTAACAACGAATTCAACCACCAGAATCTGGCGATTGGCATCAATGAAGCCCACGCTCAGGGCAAAAAACTCTACGTGGTGGTGAATATCGCGCCGCATAACGCCAAGCTGAAAACCTTTATCCGCGATCTTCAGCCGGTGATCGATATGGGGCCGGATGCGCTGATTATGTCCGATCCCGGGCTGATTATGCTGGTGCGCGAGGCCTTCCCGCAGATGGACATTCATCTGTCGGTGCAGGCCAACGCGGTGAACTGGGCGACGGTGAAATTCTGGCAGCAGATGGGGCTAACGCGGGTGATCCTGTCACGCGAGCTGTCACTGGAAGAAATCAGTGAAATTCGCCAGCAGGTACCGGGAATCGAGCTGGAGATCTTCGTCCACGGCGCGCTGTGCATGGCCTACTCCGGCCGCTGCCTGCTTTCCGGCTATATCAACAAGCGCGACCCGAACCAGGGCACCTGCACCAACGCCTGCCGCTGGGAATACAACGTGGAAGAAGGCAAAGAGGATGCGATCGGCAACATCGTCCATCGCCGGCAGCCGATTGCGGTGCAAAACGTTGAACCGACGCTGGGCGTGGGCCAGCCGACCGACAAGGTGTTTACGATTGAAGAGGCGATGCGCCCCGGCGAATATATGACCGCCTTTGAGGACGAACACGGCACCTACATTATGAACTCGAAGGATCTGCGCGCGGTGGCGCACGTGGAGCGGCTGACGCGGATGGGCGTGCATTCGCTGAAAATTGAAGGCCGCACCAAGTCGTTTTACTACTGTGCGCGTACGGCCCAGGTTTACCGCCGCGCCATCGACGATGCCGCCGCCGGTAAGCCGTTCGACCCCGCTCTGCTGGAGACGCTGGAAGGGCTGGCGCACCGAGGCTATACCGAAGGCTTCCTGCGCCGCCACACGCACGACAGCTATCAGAGCTACGACGCGGGCTATTCGGTTTCCGACCGTCAGCAGTTCGTTGGTGAATTTACCGGTGAACGTCGTGGCGCGCTGGCACAGGTTGACGTGAAGAATAAATTCAGCGTCGGCGACAGTCTGGAGTTGATGACCCCGTCGGGCAATATCAGCTTCACCCTGACGCAGATGGAGAACGGCAAGGCGCAGGCGATTGAGGTGGCGCCGGGCAACGGACATCTGGTGTGGTTGCCGCTGCCCGAAGAAATGGATCTGCAATTTGCACTGCTGATGCGTAATCTCGAAGGCACCACCACCCGCAATCCGCACGCGTCAGAACTGGCAAAAGAAGTTTCATAAGGTTATCAATCTTAGAATCCGATCACAGTACCGGGTGATGTTCCCGGCTATGATGTGCTGGCTACTAAAGACAAACATTAAACAGCATTCTCTGTACGTCCGGATATCAAGCTGAACTCCGGGCGGAATGAACCACCTCATTGGCCCGGTCGGCTCCCCCGTCCGGGCTTTTTCTTGTCCTTTTTTCCGAAAATTTTCCCTTCTGACGCCCCACAGTTCACCGCCTGTAACAGGATATGCTATATCTTGAAACCATCCGCCACGAACTTCAGGAAAATAAAAAAATGGTAAATAATTTAATCACGCTGGCGATTTTGAACGGTAAAAGCGCGGGCAATGAGGATCTTCGCCAGGCGATTGCCACTCTGCGCGAGGAAGGTTATCGGCTGGAGGTGCGCGTGACCTGGGAGCACGGTGACGGCGAGCGTTACGTGCGTGAAGCCGTGGATCTGAATGCCACCACGGTGATTGCTGCCGGCGGTGACGGCACGATTAATGAGATCGCCACCGCGCTGGCCGGTCTGCCACCTGAACGGCGACCGGTGCTGGGTATTGTACCGCTGGGTACCGCTAACGATTTCGCCACCAGCGCGGGCATTCCACTGGAGATGGAGAATGCGCTGCGGCTGGCGATTATTGGTAAGGCCACAACCATAGATTTAGCGCGGGTAAACGGCGATCGTTATTTTATCAATATGGCGACCGGTGGTTTCGGTACACGCATCACGACGGAAACGCCGGAGAAGCTGAAGTCTGCGCTGGGCAGCGTTTCCTATTTTATTCACGGTTTGATGAGGATGGATACGCTAAAGGCGGACAGCTGCCATCTTCACGGGCCGGATTTCGACTGGCAGGGTGATACGCTGGTGATTGGGATTGGCAACGGGCGCCAGGCGGGCGGCGGTCAGCGTCTTTGCCCACAGGCGTTGATTAACGACGGCAAGCTGGAGCTGACGATTGCGACGTCGCAGGAGCTGCTGCCAACCCTGCTGCATACGTTAACCAGTGATGATGAGAATCCGAATTTGATTACGGCGTCGCTGCCATGGCTGACGATTGATGCGCCGAATGAGATGACGTTTAATCTGGACGGCGAGCCGCTGACGGGGACGAAGTTTAAGATTGAGGTGATGCCGGATGCGCTGGAGTGTCGGTTGCCGCCGTCGTGTGAGTTGCTGGCGTAGTTTTGGATTCGGTGTTTGTAGGGCCGCTGTTTGCAGGGTCGTTAGTTAGCGCTGACTGGTTGTGCCCCCGTTCGGGCGTCCTCGCGCCGCGTTGCGGTCCCTTCACTTCGTTCGTCTGCCTGTCGGACCGTCACAGACGCGCGTCCTGCGCGGCTGTGACTTTCGGCCGCGTCCATGCGGCCGAATCCTGGCTTCCTCTCTCCGTTCAGCGCTGCGGATTGCCCGCTCGGGGGCACAACCAGCCTGCTTTCAAATTTTCGTGTAGCCTGAAGTCCCCAAAAAAAGCGATGAAATTGTTGGAGGGGACAGCCTCTGCTGCTGTGTAAGGGCATCCGCAGCGCTGAGGTGGAAGCTGATGGCCAGGAGATGCCAGCAGGGAAGCTGGCGTCAGGCGGGGTCGGTACAAGGATGTACCGTCTCCGCCGAGCCGGCAGGCCAGCAGCTGTAACCGAAGGCACCACGCAACGCGTGGCGCGAGGACAGCCCTGAAGCAGCAGCAGAGGCTGAACCCCAGATACCGATTCAACAGCAAGAAAAATGTGCACACCGGGGATTTGTACTGTGTTGCTTGCAGAGTTGGAAGTTAACGCTGGCGGGCTGTGCCCCCGTTCGGGCTGGTCCTCGCGCCGTGTTGCGGTCCCTTCACTTCGTTCGTCAGCCTGTCGGACCGTCACAGACGCGCGTCCTGCGCGGCTGTGACTTTCACCCGCGTCCATGCGGGTGAATCCTGGCTTCCTCTCTCTGTTCAGCGCTGTGGATTGCCCTCTCGGGGGCACAACCCGCCTGCTATCTGACTTTCGTGTTGCCTGAAAACTCAAAAGCAAAAAAGCGATGAAATTGCCTGGAGGGGGCATCCTCTGCTGCTGCGTAAGGACATCCGCAGCGCTGAGGTGGAGCCATTGCGCCAGGAGACGACAGCAGGGATGCTGGCGTCAGGCCGGGTTTGAACAGGGATGTTCAATCCTGGCCGGTCCGACCGGCACAATGGCGTAACCGAGGGTACCGCAACGCGGCGCGAGGACCGCCCTGAAGCAGCAGCAGAGGCTGAACCCCAAACACCCATCTCACAGCGCATTAAAAAAAACCAAGGCTCAGCGCCTCCCCCCAATCTGTGATCGCTCTCGAAAATCCAACCAATCCAACTTGTATGGTAGTACGTTATTAGCGTAATTTTGCGCCATAGCGAGTCAACAAGGCGAATTGAAATGAAAATTGTTAAAGCGGAAGTGTTTGTCACCTGCCCCGGCAGAAACTTTGTCACCCTGAAGCTCACCACCGATCAGGGACTCACCGGGATCGGTGACGCCACGCTCAACGGCCGCGAACTGCCCGTCGCGTCCTACCTGAAAGATCACGTCTGCCCGCAGCTGATCGGCCGCGATGCCCACCAGATCGAAGATATCTGGCAGTTCTTCTACAAGGGAGCCTACTGGCGCCGCGGGCCGGTCACCATGTCCGCGATCTCTGCCGTTGACCAGGCGCTGTGGGATATCAAAGCCAAAGCCGCCAATATGCCGCTTTACCAGCTGCTCGGCGGCGCATCGCGTACCGGAGTAATGGTTTATTGCCATACCACCGGCCACAGCATCGATGAAGTGATGGACGACTACGCCAAACATAAAGAGCTGGGTTTCAAAGCTATTCGCGCCCAGTGCGGCGTGCCGGGAATGAAAACCACCTACGGTATGGCCAAGGGCAAAGGAGAAACCTATGAACCGGCAACCAAGGGCGCACGGCCGGAAGAGCAGCTGTGGTCAACCGAAAAATACCTCGACTTCACGCCAAAACTATTCGATGCCATCCGTAACAAATTCGGCTTTGATGAACACCTGCTGCACGACATGCACCACCGCCTGACGCCAATTGAAGCCGCGCGCTTCGGCAAAAGCGTGGAGGACTATCGCCTGTTCTGGATGGAAGACCCGACCCCGGCCGAAAACCAGGAGAGCTTCCGCCTGATCCGCCAGCACACCGTCACGCCGATTGCGGTGGGCGAAGTATTTAACAGCATCTGGGACTGCAAGCAGCTGATTGAAGAACAGCTGATCGACTATATCCGCACTACCATCACCCACGCGGGCGGCATTACCGGCATGCGCCGCATCGCCGACTTCGCCTCGCTGTATCAGGTACGGACCGGCTCTCACGGACCGAGTGACCTGTCGCCGATCTGCATGGCCGCCGCCCTGCACTTCGATCTGTGGGTGCCAAACTTCGGCGTGCAGGAGTACATGGGCTACTCCGAGCAGATGCTGGAAGTGTTCCCGCACAGCTGGACGTTTGATAACGGCTATATGCATCCGGGCGATAAGCCGGGCCTCGGCATTGAGTTCGATGAAAAGCTGGCGGCGAAATATCCCTATGAACCGGCGTATCTGCCCGTTGCCCGTCTGGAAGACGGCACACTGTGGAACTGGTAAGGAGAACATGATGAAAAGCGTGGTTATTGAACGCCCGGGCGATCTGCAAATTCAGCAACGTCCGCTGCCGCTGCCGGAAGCGGGTGAAGTACGAGTGAAGGTGCAGTACGCCAGCATCTGCGGGTCCGATGTGCATATCTGGCACGGCCATAATCCTTTTGCCCGCTACCCCCGGACCATCGGCCACGAGTTTTTTGGCCGGATTGATGCCGTGGGCGACGGCGTGGACAGCACGCGTATTGGCGAGCGCGTGGCGGTCGATCCGGTGGTCAGCTGCGGGCACTGCTACCCCTGCTCCATCGGCCGGCCTAACGTCTGCAAAGAGCTGCAGGTGATCGGCGTGCATCGCGACGGCGGCTTCAGCGAATATGCGCTGGCTCCCGCCGAGAATGCCTGGCGGCTGCCGGAAAGCATTCCCGATACGCTGGCCAGCCTGGTCGAACCGTTTACCATCGCCGCCAACATTACCGCGTTTTTACAGCCGCAGCCCGATGACGTGGCGCTGATCTACGGTGCCGGGCCGATGGGTCTGACCGCAATCCAGGTGCTGAAAGGCGTTTACGGCGTGAAGATGGTGATCGTCGCCGACCGGATAACGGAACGACTGACTCTGGCGCTGAACAACGGTGCGGATCGCGCACTGAACAACAGCGAAATCCCGCTGGCAGAACAGCTCGATGGCGTGCAGCCAACACTGATTATTGATGCCGCCTGCCATCCGTCGATTTTCGCCGAAGCGGCCGCGCTGTCTTCGCCCGCAGGGCGCATCGGCCTGCTCGGATTCTCCGGCGAACCCTGCGCTATCACCCAGCAAAGCCTGACCAGCAAAGAGCTGTCGGTGTTTACCTCCCGACTGAACAGCAACCGCTTCCCGCAGGTGATTAGCTGGATTGAACAGGGGCTGATCGAGCCGGAAAAACTGGTCACCCATACCCTGCCGCTCAGCCAGATTGAACAGGCGATGACCCTGTTTGAGAAGGACCCGCGCAGCTGCTGCAAAGTGATTTTAAAAGTCAGCTAGCAAAAACACCGAAGGGTTTGACCCAGTCCTCCGGCCACAATACCTCTACCTACAGCCCCCAACCGCCAGCAGGCCGGAAAGAGGGGGGAGGAGTCATGATGATTAAAAACCTGCGCTGGACCATCGTACTGCTGCTGTTCCTGGTTTATATGATCAACTACCTCGATCGCGTGGCGCTGTCGCTGACCGTGCCGATGATCGAGAAAGACCTGATGCTGAATGCCGAAGAGTTCGGCCTGATTTTTGGCAGCTTCTTCTTCGGCTATGCGATTTTTAACTTTGTCGGCGGCCTGGCAACGGACCGCTTCGGCCCGACCATTACCCTCGGCGTGGCGGTGGGCATGTGGTCGCTGTTCTGCGGTTTTACCGCACTGGCGACCGGCTTCTGGTCGATGCTGATCCTGCGCATTCTGTTCGGCATGGCGGAGGGCCCGATCTGCGCCTCGGCCAACAAGGCGATCAACGGCTGGTTCCCGAAAAAACAGGCGGCGACTGCGATGGGGCTGCTCAGCGCCGGTTCACCGCTTGGCGGCGCGATTGCTGGCCCGATTATCGGCTATCTGTCGCTGGCTTTCGGCTGGCGCCCGGCGTTCGCCATTATCTGTTCGATCGGCATTATCTGGATGGTGGTGTGGTTCTTTATCGCCGCCGATAACCCGCTGAAGAGCAAGCTGATCGGCGAGCGCGAGCGCGCCCTGATTGCCCAGCTGAAAGACGAACAGCTGAGCGCCGAAGAAGAACTTTCACAGTCCCGGCACGGCCTGGGCCACTACCTGCGTCAGCCGATTATTCTGGTCACCGCCTTCGCCTTCTTCTGCTACAACTATATTTTGTTCTTCTTCCTCAGTTGGTTCCCGGCGTATCTGGTGCAGTCGCATGGCCTGGATATTAAGGCGATGAGTATTACCACCACGATCCCGTGGATTGTCGGTTTCGTTGGCCTGGCACTGGGTGGAATCATCTCCGACAAGATTTTCCGTATGACGGGCAAACTGCTGCTGTCGCGAAAAATTGTGCTGGTGGTGTGCCTGTTCGCTGCCGCAATTTGCGTGACCTGTGCGGGGACAGTGAAAGATGTGGTGCCAGCCGTTGGGCTGATGTCGGTATCTATCTTCTTCCTGTATATCACCGGGGCGATTTACTGGGCGATAATTCAGGACGTGGTACACAAAAGCCGCGTGGGCAGCATCAGCGGCTTTATCCACCTGATCGGCAGCATCTCCGGGATTATCGGACCGATTGCTACCGGCTTTATCGTGCAGCATACCGGTAAGTTCGATAGCGCCTTTATCCTGGCCGGGGGTATTGCCGCGCTGGGTGCCCTGCTGGTGCTGGTGGTGGTGCGTCCGCCGAAAAAATACAGTAAGGCTGTTTCAGTTTAAATGGTTGTGCGGGGCGCTCCCCCGCACTTTCAATTAAGGATAATTTATGTTGTCTGTGGAGAATCTTCCTGCCGGCGTGCAGAAACCCGCTTATAACCGCCAGGCATTGCAAACGCGTATGGTGCATATCGGCTTCGGTGCCTTTCATCGCGCGCACCAGGCCGTTTGCAGCGACAGGCTGGCCAACGAACAGGGCAGCGACTGGGGCTACTGCGAGATCAATCTGAACAACGGCGATGCCATTCACGCCCTACGCCAGCAGCAGCTGTGCTACAGCGTGGCGGAAATGGCCGATGACCGGCTGGATCTGCGGATTATTGGCGTGGTCACCCAGGCGCTGCACGGCCAGTCGGACGGCGTGGAGGCGGTGATTAACGCGCTAAGCCAGCCGGATGTGGCGATTGTGTCGATGACGGTAACCGAAAAAGGTTACTGCCACCATCCGGCAAGCGGCGAGCTGAATCTGCAGCATCCGGCGATCGTTCACGACCTGGCGAATCCCGATGCGCCGCAGTCACTGCCGGGGATTATTCTGGCCGCCATCCGCCGCCGCCGCGAACGGGGGCTGCAACCGTTTAGCGTGATGTCCTGCGACAATATGCCGGAAAACGGTCACGTTACCTGCCGGGTGGTTAGCCAGCTGGCGCGCCAGCAGGAGCCTGAACTGGCGGAATGGATTGCAGAGAACCTCACCTTCCCCTCTACCATGGTTGACCGGATTGTTCCGGCGATGACCGAAGAAACGCACCGTGCGCTGCGCGAACAGCTGGGCTGCGACGATCCGGCAGGCGTGGTATGTGAGCCGTTTTTCCAGTGGGTGATTGAGGATAATTTCGTCAGCGGGCGCCCGCGCTGGGAGCTGGCGGGGGCCGAACTGGTGAAGGACGTGCTGCCGTTCGAAGAGATGAAGCTGCGCATGCTCAACGGCAGCCACTCCTTTCTTGCCTATTTGGGAAATCTGGCAGGCTACGAGCACATCAGCGACTGCATGGATGACGAGCTGTTTCTGCTGGCCGCGCGCCGCCTGATGCTGTCGGAGCAGGCGGTAACCCTGCGCATGAGCGGAGTGGACCTGGAAGCCTATGCCGATTCGCTGATTGCCCGTTATCGCAACCGTGCGATCAAACATCGCACCGCGCAGATTGCCAATGACGGTACGCAGAAGCTGCCGCAGCGCTGGCTGGACAGTATTCGCTGGCACCTGCAGCACGGTAGTGATTTCGATCTGCTGGCGCTGGGCGTGGCGGGCTGGATGCGCTACGTTGGCGGCGTCAGCGAGCAGGGAGAAGCAATTAACATCAACGATCCGCTGCGCGCGGAGCTGGCTCAGCGCGTGGCCGGGAGCCGGGAAGGCAGCGAACGTGTCGCCGCGCTGCTGGAGCTGAGCAGCGTATTCGGCCACGATCTGCCCGCCAGCACCGCGTTTGTCGCCAGGGTGAATCATTTCTATCGCCTGCTGCTGGATCAGGGGGCGAAAAGGACCGTTCACCGGCTGGTCAGCCAGGCCAGTTGACCGCATTTGCACCGCCTGTAAGCCGGGGCCGATAAAGCCCTGGCGCTCCGCCATCTTGCTGATTAGACTGAACGCTTTGCTACCATGCGCAGACGGGTTGAGATGACCTGCCGCTAAAGGGACATTGCCGAATGTCGATTGTATATACCATTACCGCCAGCGAACCGGTAAATCAGCAGATTTACCGCTATCTGCGCCATGAAATTGTGACCTGCGCCATTCCTCCCGGCTGCCTGCTGTCCGAAAAAGACGTCTCTACGCGTTTTAACGTCTCTCGCCAGCCGGTGCGCGAAGCCTTTATCAAACTGGCCGAGGCCGGGCTGGTACAGGTACTGCCGCAGCGAGGCACCTTCGTGCGCAAGATATCGGCGCAGCGGGTGGCCGACGGGCGCTTTATCCGCGAAGCCGTGGAAGTGGCCGTGGTGCGCAGAGCGGCACAGGAAGCCAGTGCAACCGGGCTGGCTGCGCTTGAGCATAACCTTCAGCTGCAAAAACTGGCGGCAGAACGCCGCGACAGTCAGGCATTCCTGGTGCTGGACGATGAGTTCCACCGTCTGATAGCCGAAAGCATCGACTGCGGACTGGCGTGGGAAACGGTAGAGAATATTAAAGCCACCATGGATCGGGTGCGTTTTCTGACCCTCAGCAAGGTCTCGCCGCCGGAGAGTTTGATAGAGCAGCACTGGAAAATCTATCAGGCGCTGGTGGCGAAAGACGCTAATGCTGCTGAAAGCGCCATGCGCACTCATCTGCAGGAGATGATCTTCTCTATAACTCCGATAGCAGAACAGAATAGCGAGTGGTTTGAAGCTGTATAAAACAGCGCTTCGGGGTGAAAAATACGCCCCGCCCCTCTTTTTTCGCTATCAATGAGGCGTACAAACAAGAATTGACGGTGTAAGACATTTGCGGCTGTACACTGAGCATTTATAGTAGATCTACATCACAAGATCGGCATAATTAGCGAACCCTGATATTTTATTAATATCAGCACCTGCTGATTTTCTTCAGACGTCATCACTATTCGTTATCGATACTTAGTGTTTCATAATAAATAACAGCAATCATTGCAGTCAACCAACTTAAATAAGGCTGTACTTTATGAGTTATATCATATTAAATAAATATGATTATTTCAGCCATGGATTAAAAAGCGTTATCAATGAAGCAGGCGGTAAAAAAAAGGATATTCATCTGCTGGATAATCTTCCTAACTGCGCACGACTATTACAGCAAAACTCTACCCAAATAGCGTTTATTTGCGAATCCATCTACAGCACTGAAAACGACAGGAAGAGATAAAAAAACTGATTGCAATGAATCCAGAAACTCTGTTTATTATCTTTATGCGGGTGGTTCATTCATCATTTGAAGATTACATTTACATCAAGCCGAACGTGGTGATTATGGCGCAGAACGTGTCAATCAGCACAGTAAAAAACCTTTTTTGCAAACAACAGATTAAAGCAGGAATCTCAACCTGTTGGACTCTACCCGGCTGATGAAACACCGCTGTCATTCAGCAAACGTGAATCTGAAATACTCAGTTTGTGGATGAAAGAAAGAAGCTCGATAGAGATTTCTGAGCATATTAATATCAAGCTGAAGACCGTACCTTTCTCATAAAAATAACCTGAAGAAAAAAAGCAAATCAAAGCGGACTAAAGTGCTGTTCCAGATAATTAATCCGGCCAAAAGTCTGACCCACGTACCGCATTTGAGTTAGTCGTTTGTTGGTGGGAAGATTGCGCCAACACCAGGGTGTTTTATATAGTAAGTGGCAGGATATGAAAGGCGGATATTTTATGTCCGCCTTTCATATTATTAAGCTATGGTGACTTTTTTATCCAGATAGACATCCTGAACGGAATTAATAAGTGCCACGCCGTCTTTCATTGATTTCTTGAATGCTTTACGGCCAAGAATCAACCCCATTCCTCCGGCGCGCTTATTAATCACGGCAGTACGTACGGACTCCGCAATATCGGTATCCCCCGCTGCTGCACCGCCGGAATTAATCAGTCCCGCTCGTCCCATGTAGCAGTTAGCCAGCTGGTAGCGTACCAGGTCGATGGGGTTATCGGTGGTCAGCTTGCTGTAAACCCGCTCATCGGTATGACCGAAGTTCACCGCCTTGTAGCCGCCGTTATTTTCCGCCATTTTCTGCTTAACGATGTCAGCACCGATAGTCGCTGCCAGATGGTTCGCCTGACCGGTGAGATCCGCACTGGCATGGTAATCCACACCGTCTTTTTTAAAGTCATTGTTGCGCAGATAGGCCCACAGCACCGTGACCAGCCCCAGCTCGTGTGCGCGCTCAAACGCCACCGAGATCTCTTCGATCTGACGGCGCGACTGTTCTGAACCGAAATAGATCGTCGCCCCCACGGCAACCGCACCGAGGTTGAAGGCCTGCTCAACGCTGGCATACAGGGTCTGATCGTACTGGGTAGGATAACTGAGGGTTTCGTTATGGTTCAGCTTAACCATAAACGGAATGCGGTGTGCATAGCGGCGGGAAACGGAAGCCAGCACGCCATAGGTGGAAGCGACGCAGTTACAGCCCGCTTCAATTGCCAGCTCGACGATATTCTTCGGGTCGAAGTACAGCGGGTTCGCGGCGAAAGAGGCGCCGGCGGAGTGCTCAACACCCTGGTCAACCGGCAGGATAGAGAGGTAACCTGTCCCGGCTAAACGACCGGTGTTATACAGGGTTTGCATATTGCGTAAAACCGCCGGAGGACGGTTATTATCAACCATCACCCGATCTACGTAATCCGATCCCGGAAGATAGAGGCTGTCTGCTGGAATAGTCATGCAGCGATGTTGCAAAAGAGAATCTGCTTCTTTGCCCAATAACTGTACGATGTCCGTCATGATAACTCCTGTCAAAGGTAGGGAGGGCCACGACCAGCCAACGGTCAAATGGCCCGCTGTTCAGAAACACGACTGATTTCTGACCTCAACAGGGTGAACCTAAACCTTTAACCAGGCAAACTGCTGACTGGATTTTTCAGACTAATGCGCACAAAAGCGCGTTTGCCCCTGCATTCATTACCACCATTTGTGGAAGTGATGTACCGGACCAATCCCCTGCCCGACTTCGAGTGAATCCGCCTGCTCCAGCGCACCCTGCAGCCAGGTCTTCGCCACCTGCACGGTTGCCACCCAGTTATCATGGCGCGGGCGCAGCGCGGCCAGCGCCGCAGAGAGCGTGCAGCCGGTGCCGTGGGTATGGCGGGTATTGACACGCGTCGCGGTGAAACGCTGCTCCAGCTCGCGCGTGAACAGCCAGTCCGGGCTTTCCGACTCGCTGAGATGGCCACCCTTCATCAGCACCGCCTGGCAGCCCATCGCCAACAGTCCCCTGCCCTGCTCGCGCATCTCCTGCTCGTTGCTCGCCATCGGGCAACCCAGCAGCGCGGCAGCCTCCGGCAGATTCGGTGTGATAATCGACACCTGCGGCAGCAGGCGTTCGCGCAGTGTGGCAACCGCCTGCTGAGAAAGCAGCGGATCGCCGCTTTTCGCCAGCATCACCGTATCCAGCACAATCCAGGGCGTGGTCGCTGCCTGCAAACGCTCGGCTACGACTTCCACAATGTCGGATTCCGCCAGCATACCGATTTTGATCGCATCGATACGTACATCCGACAGCACTGAATCCAGCTGCGCGCCAACGAAATCCGGCTCAATACGATAAACCGACTGCACGCCCCGGGTGTTCTGCGCAACCAGCGCGGTGATCACGCTGGTGCCGTAAGCGCCCAGCGCCGAGAACGCTTTCAGATCCGCCTGGATACCCGCTCCGCCGCTGGGATCGGTACCGGCAATGGTCAGTGCATTAATTCGCTTCATGCCAGTTCCTCCGGGGTCAATAAATAGAGCGCATCCAGGAAGGCAGGGATAAAGCTCCCCGGTCCTGATGCGATCGCGGCGGCACGCTCGCCGGCCAGCGATACCACACGGCAGGCGCTGGCAACGTGGGTCAGACGATCGCCGGGCAGCGAAGCAAACCCCGCCACCACCGCCGACAGCGCGCAGCCGGTACCGACCACACGCATCATCAACGGTGAACCGCCGCTGACACTGAGAGTACGCTGACCGTCAGTAATAAAGTCCACTTCTCCGGTGACCGCCACAACCGCCCCGCTCTGCAAAGCGAGCTTGTGCGCGGCCGGGATCGCGGCATCGGACTGATGCTGAGAATCCACCCCGCGGCCGGATACCGCTTCTTTTGCCAGCGCCATAATCTCTGAGGCATTACCGCGAATGGCGGCAGGTTGATGATTCAGCAGCTGATGACAGAATTCAGTACGGAACGCTAACGCACCGACCGCTACCGGGTCCAGCGACCAGCTGCGCCCTGCACGGTTTGCTGACTCCACCGCCGCCAGCATCGCCGCGCTGCGCGAGCGCGTCAGCGTGCCGACATTGACCAGCAGCGCGCTGGCTACCGCACTGAACTGCGCGGCCTCTTCGGCATCGATCACCATCGCCGGCGATGCACCCAGCGCCAGCAGAACGTTGGCCGTAAAGGTCTGTACTACATCATTGGTCATGCAGTGAATAAGGGGGGATTGCTGGCGGAACAGCGCCAGAGAGTGCGCCACATCGTGGTGGCTGAGGGGAAGGGGTTGGCTCATTTATACTCCCAACCGGCGATCAAGAAGGCGATGCCGGTTGGAGGCATCTGACTTCCCTCCGCTGGCATTATCCAGTTCAGGTTATGCGGGTTTTTCTCAGCCGTATCCTCAAAGAAAAGGACGGGCACCCCGAGTCATTTGTTTCGACGGAAAGAATATGCAAAGGGATTGGCGAAATCAAGCATAAGGATTATAAAGTAAAAAAACCGCATGGCGGATTTTTTACTCGTCTTAACATCATGTCCAACACATTCTTTAAAGAATGTCTAAAATCAATACGCAGCTTTATTAACAAAGCCTTTAAAAAAAGTCAGGAATATAATTTTCAGATCTAACCAAATACTCCAACCACGAATATAGATCAGGTCGAAGTCAACGCGCTTTTGCATTTTTTCCAAGGTATCTGTTTCACCACGGAAGCCGTTAATCTGGGCCAAACCTGTAATCCCTGGTTTAACTTTGTGGCGCAGCATATAGCCTTCAATTAGCGAACGATACTGTTCATTGTGCGCAACGGCATGTGGGCGCGGCCCCACTACGGACATCTGACCAAAAAGCACGTTAAAGAACTGCGGCAGCTCATCCAGTGAAGTATTGCGTAAAAACTTACCGAGTTTGGTCACGCGAGGATCATTTTGCTTGGCCTGGGTGACTTTAGCACCATTCTCCATCACTGACATGGTTCGGAACTTCCAGACCATAATCGGTTTACCGTCCATGCCATAACGAATCTGGCGGAAGATAACCGGGCCAGGAGAACTCATCTTCACAGCACAGGCAATAACAATCAACGGCAGCGAGATAAACAGCAGAATAATCGATGACACAATGATGTCTTCAAGACGCTTGAATACCATATTGATACCGCTAAGAGGCGTATCAAATAATGGGACCACCGGCACACCATTGATCTCCTCAGTACGAGACTGAAGAATATTAAAAGTGAAAACGTCCGGTATCAGTAAAACAGAGCAGGTCGTATCCGTTAAGCGTTTGACAATATCTTTAATTTTGGACTCATCTTTCATGCTCATAGCGATGTAGATACGGTCCAGTTTTCCTTCACGAGCATCTTCTATTAGCTTGTCAAAATCACCCGCGTAATTGATGCCGTTACTCATTTCAATCGGTTGTTCATCATAAATTCCAACAACCACGAATCCCATCCACGGCTCGTCAAGAAAACTGCTGATCAAGTTGATGCCCGCAGGCATTGTTCCTACAACAGCAACCTTACGAGTGTTGTAACCCATTTTCCTTAACATGCCGGAACCAATGCGAATAGCCATACGGCAAATAAGGAATCCAGCAACAACAACAAGGTACCATTGAATGAATATTTTAAAGCTTAAGTCAAAGTCACTTAGCAGTGAGCTCAATCCTAAGGTGAGTAACAGACTTAACGTCCAGTTTTTGGAGATCAGGATCAACTCAGCGGAAGACTTCACTCCTCGCCATGAGCGGTAGAAATCGGTCATTCCCCCAATCATTTGGAAGACAACCAGAACCACGAGTGCAATCAATACATGTTTATAATCGAACTGCCGATCGTTAAAATAGGCAACAATATATAAACCTAGAAATATAATAGAGATATCAGAAAATCGTTGCACCATTGAAATCAATGATGCATTTGCATTAGAGCGTGTTCGATGATGTAGAATTGTCATTCTATTGTCACTCTTGTTAGCTGTAGGTCAACAACCTGAAGTGATTAGGTGTATTTATGGCATCAGATAATTGCGTTATGATCTTAGGTCGAGTTTGCGACAAACCCAATCATCATTAAATTAGTAACGAATTTTTTTGTTTTCGTTAAATAAAGACCATTTTTCCTCAACGTAATCAGCAATTTCCTTCTTAAATCTTTCGCTTGAGAAGCGTACAGCATTTTCACGACAATTTTGAGGTGTGATTGCATCATTAATTTCATCGAACTTTTTAACCGCATCTATCACCGACTCAATAGTTTGATGTTCGAAAAATATGCCCGTTGGTTTTACAACTCCGTAAGGACGAATCGTTTCCAGTGCACCACCTTTACCGAAAGCGATCACAGGTGTGCCGCATGCCTGTGCTTCTACTGAAGTTATACCAAAATCTTCCTCTGCCGCAAAAACAAACGCTTTAGCCCTTTGCATATGATCAACCATAACTTCGTTTGGCTGATATCCCATGATCACAACGTTACTTCCGGCTTTAGACTTGATTTTAGCCATTTCAGAACCATCACCGATAACGACTAGCTTTTTATCCGGCATTTTACTGAAGGCTTCAACAATCAAATCGATACGCTTGTAAGGTACCATACGTGAAGCTGTAAAATAGAAGTCATCTTTTTTATCATGCAAGGTAAATCTATCAACATCTACCGGTGGATAAATGACATCAGCTTCACGCCCGTAAACTTTCTTAATTCTGCGAGCAATAAACTGAGAGTTAGCAATGAAATGATCTACACCGCTTGCCGTCCTGTAATCCCACACTCGTACTTTATGCAACAACCATTTGGCCAGGAATCCTTTTATTCCTTTATTCAAACCCGCTTCTCGTAAATACTGATGCTGCATATCCCAGGCATAGCGAATTGGCGAGTGAACATAGCTGATATGCAGTTGATCTGGCCCTGTTAAAACACCTTTTGCAACTGCATGACTGCTGGACAGAACTACATCATGTTTTGAAACATCAAGCTGTTCTACAGCTAGTGTCATGAAGGGAAGATATTTTTGATACTTCTTTTTCGCTGAAGGGAATTTTTGAATGAAAGTAGTATTAACTTTTTTGTTATGGAAAAGTTTTTTTGCATCATCATTCAGAAATTCAACGACAGAATACAGCTCAGAGTTTGGATAAACATCCACAAAATCCTTCACTACTCGCTCGGCACCAGCATAAGTTACTAACCAATCAACAACAATGCCGATGTTTTTATCCGTAGACATATAATACCCTCTGGCTTAAATATTAACCCTGATGAAAAGATTACATACTTATTATCACATCAAGATTTTGAAATAATGATTTATACAGGTGGGTAGCCCCACCTGTCAGAAATAGATTACTTACGTAAAATTTCCAGAATTTCATTCGTTCTTAACTTCATTAAATCTTCGTTGGCACGTGATTCAACATTCAAACGAACAACAGGTTCGGTGTTAGAACTGCGGAGATTGAAGCGCCAGTCAGCATACTCAACGCTGATTCCATCGGTATAATCAACATTAATAGCATCGCCCTGATACTTTTCGAGTACGCGAGCAATTGCTTCTTTCGGAGCTTCTAATGAACTATTGATTTCGCCCGATGCCGGGTAAGCGGCCATGCGGTCACCAACGAGTTCACTGAGAGTTTTGCCTTTAACACATAGCAGTTCGGCAACCAGCAACCATGGGATCATACCGCTGTCGCAGTAAGCAAAATCACGGAAGTAGTGATGCGCACTCATTTCACCGCCGTACACGGCATCTTCCAGGCGCATACGCTCTTTGATAAACGCGTGGCCGGTTTTAGACATCACAGGTACGCCACCCGCTTTTTCAACAATGTCTACCGTATTCCAGCTTAGACGAGGATCGTGAATAATGCGTGAGCCTGGGTTTTTCTCGAGGAAGGCTGCGGCCAGCAGTCCAACGATATAGTAGCCTTCAATAAAGTTACCCTGATTATCAAACAGGAAACAGCGATCGAAGTCACCGTCGAAAGCGATTCCCATATCTGCCTGATGGGCAACAACTGCATCCGTCGTGTCCTGGCGGCATTCAGGCAGCAGCGGGTTAGGAATACCGTTAGGGAAGTTACCGTCTGGAGTATGGTGAACCTTAATGAACTCTACATTTACACCCGCCTGCTTAAAGCGAGCTTCCACTGCATCCACAACGTGGCCCGCCGCGCCATTGCCTGAGTTCAGAACCAGCTTCAACGGGCGGTTGAAGTTGTTTAAATCAACATAGCTAAGCAGCTTGTCAACATACGCATCCAGAATGGAAAGCTGTTTGTAAGAACCACGTTTGCTTTCATTTATTGCAGGGAAGTCGTTAGCTTCAGCCAGTTTCTGAATGTCTCTCAGCCCGGTATCACCGCTGATCGGCTTCGATTCCTCACGCACCAGTTTCATACCGTTATAGTCTAACGGGTTATGGCTGGCGGTAACTTCAATGCCACCATCAACTTTCAGGTATGAAGTTGCGAAGTAGATCTCTTCCGTTCCGGTCAGGCCGATATCGATTACGTCAGTACCGGCATCCTGTAACCCTTTGGCCAGCGCCAGCTTAAGGCCTTCACTTGTCAGTCTAACATCGCCGCCCAGCACCATTTGCTTTGGTTTAAGGTATTCACCGTAGGCACGACCAATGCGGTAGGCGATATCTTCATTAAGCTCTGCGCCTAGTTTTCCGCGGATATCGTAAGCTTTAAAACACGTTAATTCACCAGACATATTTTTTCCCTGAAATTAGCAATGGCCGTAATGGTCTTTTAATCGAATGATGTCATCTTCGCCCAGATAGGAACCGGAAGAAATCTCCAGAAGTTCCAACGGGATTTTCCCCGGGTTTTCCAGCATGTGGACAGAACCGATCGGAATAAAGGTGGACTGGTTTTCAGTCAGCAGATAGGTTTTGCCTTCAAGAGTCACTTCCGCAGTTCCTGCCAGCACAACCCAGTGTTCCGCACGATGTAAATGTTTCTGCAACGAGAACTTTCCACCAGGCTTAACCGTTACGCGGTTGATCTGATAGCGAGGCGCATCAACCACTTTGTCGTGGTGGCCCCAGGGACGGTAAGATTCGCGATGCACTCGGTATTCACGACGGTCGTTAGACTTAAGGAACTCAACAACCTTCTTCACGTCCTGAACCTGCGATTTATCAATGACCAGTACGGCATCTTTGGTGTTAACAATCACCAGGTTCTCAACGCCGATTGCTGCAACTAAAGTGTCATCGGTATTGATATAGCAGTTCGAGGCTTTATGCGTGAAGATATCGCCAGTCAGTGCATTACCATTATCATCACGCTCGTTTACTTCCCAAAGGGCTGACCACGAACCAACGTCATTCCAACCAGCATCCAGAGCGATAACAACGGCGTCCGTTGTTTTTTCCATTACGGCGTAGTCAACGGACTCATCCGGGCAGGCAGAGAAGGCTTCAAGATCGACACGAATAAAGTCCTGCACCGAATCAATCTTCACATCAGCCATTGCCAGCTGACATGCAGCCAGGATGTCTGGTCTGAATTCACCCAGCTCTTCCAGATAACGCTTCGCGCTAAACAGGAACATCCCGCTGTTCCAGTAGTATTCACCGCTGGCAAGATATTCAGTTGCAGTTGGCAGATCCGGTTTCTCTACGAATCGTTTTACGTTAAACGCTGACTCGCCGAAAGAATCACCACGTTGAATATAGCCATAACCCGTCTCTGGGCCAGTTGCCACTATACCAAAGGTGGCCAGCTTGCCCTGCTCTGCCAAAGGCGTTGCTAACTGGATTGCCTGGTGGAAAGCATCCTTGTTTTCGATGACGTGATCGGCAGCCAAAACCAGTAAAAGTGGATCTTCACCGTTGGCGGTGGCACTCAAAGCAGCAAGTGCGATTGCCGGGGCGGTATTGCGGCCAACCGGCTCAAGGATAATATTATTAGACAGCTGGTTGATTTGACGAAGTTGTTCAGCGGCTAAAAAGCGGTGTTGCTCGTTGCAGATAAGCAGTGGTCCTGAGACATTCAGGCCATCCAAACGTGTTACGGTATCCTGTAGCATTGATTGCTCACCATTTAGGCGCAGGAATTGTTTAGGATACAGTTCCCGAGACATTGGCCATAAACGGCTACCAGTACCGCCTGCCATAATAACTGGAAGAATCATAACTGCCTCCGCAGTAAAAAAATTCAAAATGAATATGGAAGATTGATTTCAATCAGAAACATTATTCCAATGAATCTACTTTCCGATACTTAATCATATGAAAAATGCCAATAATGTCTTTTTTGAAAAAGACATACGTACTCAAAGCATAAATTAAAGCACAAGAAAAAACTTGCATAAATAAATACAAAAATAAATTTATAGAGTGAAAACTTTCTTTTAAAATAAAAAATGATATTACAAGAACACCCAGCGGAAGAAAAGGCTTTAATATAACTTTCAAATAATCAAAAACTGAAATATCGAGCAATCTGCTGATATAAAAAATAGTATATGGCCAAGTCAGATAAGTTTTTATTACAATGGCCATAATTACATACTCGGGACCATAGCCTGCCAATATTAGAGCTAAGATACCAGTAGTTACTTGCTGAAATAGTTGGTATTTAAATATCCAGCCTGTGAATCCCTTCGCCTTAATCAAAGATAACTGTAGACTTCCTATGCACGATAAAAAACCAAACGCGAAGAAGAACTTTATCGTAGGAACTGCTGAAGACCATTGCTGACCAAATATAAGAGGAACTATATCATCCGATATTAATATAAGCCCCATAAATATAGGCATGCTTATTAAAACCGAAAAATATATCGTTTTCAGATATATTACCTTCAGTTTATTACTATCACCGTGGTTTAGCGTAGAATATATAGGGTATGAGACATTGGAAATTGCACTACTTATTATGTCAGTAAAGATGCTTAATACTCGCTTTCCAAAACCATAGATTCCAAGTGTTGAAAGACTACCAAAAAAACCTAAAAATATATTATCAAAATTGAATGAGTTTACAATTTTTGTCAGAGAGTTATTAATCCCAAAGTTATAAATCTCAGATAAATTTTTTCCAGGATACACTAACCGGGGTTTATAACCAGCGGAAAGCCATAGCACAGAAAAACTAACGAAACTTGTAGTTAGCAAACTTATAATTATTGCATAAAATCCATTGTGATTAATTAACGCAGGCACAGATATCAATGCCGATAAGATTGAACATAGAATAGTCCTTATTGCAATTTTTTTAAATTCCATTTTTCTTGAAAGAATAGCAAGGGGAACAAAAGAGACTGAATCCAAAACCAATTTAACACCTAAAACTGGATATGTGTTTGCTACTAAGGGACTTACACCGTAATTTACAAGAAAAAAAAGCACGGACACCGAAAATATATAAAAAAGAATGCTTAATGAAAAAATCAAAGTAAATATAGCATCGATTTCAGCTTTTTTCACATCCTGCCTATTGACAATAGCATCAGCAAACCCAACAGCACTTACATTTATTAAAATAGCTGTAATTGTAGTGCAAAGGGTGATACTACCTAATTCAACAACAGATATCGAATGGGATGCAAAAGTGAAAATAAAAAAAGCACTTAATGCTGGAAAAACATTACTTATAAAATACCATACGATGTTTAATATGGATAGCTTAGACTTATTCATTACGAAATCCTATCCCCTCTCATAGAGAGGGGTACAATTATTTTAACTTCAATAACGATTCTTTACATTCAAGCAAACGTTCAATATTCCTATAGAAGTCAACATCCTTACTGAGGAAACCATTACTTGCCTTTAATTCAACCAAGGCTTTGATGATAGCAACTTGATATTTTTCATCAAAAACCTTCTCAACTAAATCATTTGAGAGAAGCTTGTTAGGCGCTGAAAAAACCAGTTTTTCTGTAGTCATTTTATATGTACGCCACCAGGAATTTGATTTTAAATTTCTTTTCCGATAAAAATCTGAAACTGCATCATCAATCGATAAGCTTTTTATGAAATAATTCTCACCATATAGTGAAAGTGTTCGACTTCTGTATGCTTCCCTGAAACTACTGGAACCCAATATTTTTGGTTCATATGATAAATTTATAGTTTGTGTCCAATCCAACCATTTGAACGTATTGATTTGAGGTGATGTTATGACAGGGACCCATGGAACACGCATAGCATCTGCAATAATTGCAGCATGCATAGCATCAGCAATTACTAGTTTTGCATGTCTTATCTTCTGTATCACGAGTTTAGAATCCCATTGAGGGTTCACGAACTCCACGCCAGCATGCTTGCAGGCTAATTCCCATTTTCCTGAAAGCAGTGCATGATGATGAGGTATGAAAATTACACCATTCCTTTCGCTTTCAGGCAATGGCTGGAATTCATCAAGCGTATTAAGTAGCGCAGCTCCGTCTGTAATAGCCTTACTTTTGTCAAGACCAAGCACTTTTGCAGACAAGGGTCCACGAACACTAAGCACATTCCAACTGTCATCGCCAAAGTTTACAGGTGGGTAGCCATATCCAACACCGCTAGTAAAAACATACCATTTTTTTGCCGGTGGCATTGAAGTATTAATTATGGTGCCGATACCTGATAGTCTTACTGTATCATCAGTATCAAAATAATTTGGAAGTAAAGCATCCCATAACCAAGAATTCAAGTCATCACCAAAGTTACCGACGGGGTCTTTGAAATAATATATTTGCATGAAACACCTTAAAATTGTTAGCTCAAATACAATTAAAAATAATTAATGAGGCAAGACTCTTTTTCTAACCCGGATAGGAACAAGATATGGTTATATAACCAATCATTGAGAAAATTATAAAATATTTAGCTTTTGAAATGTCATACAATTGAAAAAGTATTAACTTTATTGCAATTGCATATTTATAGTAAATTATGATATTACTTTAACTCATTAAAACTTTATTCACTGGCACTGAAATTCATTTTGTCTTTATGTTCGACGATGCGTTTCTTTATCTTTTTCCCTAAATCCTCAATGGAATCGAACAATTTCTCACTATCTAAATAATCTATCATACCATCAATATTTGAAGCCAACACATCTATCTTTAACTCTATAGATTCAAGCATAACTAATGGGACACCTTCAAATCTTGAAGGAATAACAATCAAGTCTACATGATAGATTTTTTCCCATGGTTCCTTACACCATCCATGATAAATAACACTCATATTGGCACAGTTTTTAGATACAAGATCTTTAAGCAGCTTCAGATCTTTACCATCTCCTACAATATGTAGTCTGATCTTATCAATTATTTCGGGTGGAAGTTGGGCAAGAGCTAAAATCAGTTTATCATGTCCCTTTTGCTTTAGTGAGATGCGCCCCACAATCGCAATTTCGTACTTCATGTCAGATTTATCGCAGCATTCTTGTCTCTTCTTCTTTATATCATTGAGACATCTCACATTATTTTCCACAATATAAACATTCGAATTGCTGTTTATATTTATTAATTCCTTTTTGAATTGCTCACTAATTGTTATATAGTTTTTAACTTTTTTATACAACACTGGATAATAAAGATCACGAAAAAAAGCCAAAGCTTTATTCATTTTCTTCGCAGAATGCGCATAGGGAATGTAAGAATATAAATCAATATTATTCTTTTTAGCTGAGTTAATATAGGCCGCACCTAGTTCGATATCTCCTTGAACTACTACTATATTTCCGTTTGCGAAAGAATCCATCTTCAGCATGGATTTATCAACTTGATTACAGTAGTAAAAATTAAATAAAGCATGTAAAAACTCAAACCTTGGTTGTTTTAAATCAATAACCATGAAATCAATATCAATGCCATTTTTTGAAATTCTTTCTTTAAGCTCTTCATTCTGTGACAAATAAGCAACACTGATACTTTTCCCCTTTTCATAAAGCTGCTTTATTAATTCAATAGCCATTAACTCATGGCCACCTATTATTTTAGAAGGGAAAAAAAAGCATATTGGTTTATTAAGAAGGTCGTGAGGTAAACTACTAATGCTGTACTTCATTAATCACCTCGCTCCATTTTCTTTTTATGTTATTTATATCATATTCCATGGCCGTTTTCCGTGCACCAGCCCTTATGAAATCAAGTTCCATATTTTTAAGGTTATTAATGCTTTTGATTAAATTATCTTTCAAATTAACATCTGATATCAAAAATCCATTTTTTCCATTGCTTATTATTCCTCTTGGCCCAATGTGATCACTTGCAATGACTATCAAACCACAAGCCATTGCCTCAATTATCACCAAGCCAAATAACTCCTCCCAGCCATCTATTTTTTTTGAGGGTAGGACCAATATATCGTGTTGCTTGAAAACCTCTGCAACTTTACTTTTTTCGGCTATGTGCCCCAGAAATTCAACATTTTTAAATCGGTTCAACTCACTTACGAGCTTTTTCTCTTCAACACCTGCACCTACTATTGTGAAAGTATATTCAGAATCTAATTCTCTAATTGCTTCAGCAAGTTCGAAAACACCTTTTTCTTTAACCAACCTACCTACATATAGTATTTTTTTTGCCGAATTTTTTTCACCACCGTCATGTTTAAATAAATCTACATTGACCGCGTGAGGGATAAAAGAACACTCCAGTTTTGAATTGGTTAGTTCGCTACTGATACTTTCAATACAAGGTTCTGTTACACCAACGACCTTAAAATTTAAATTATTTAAGTAAAACTTGAAAATTTTTTTTATTATTAAATTTTTTCCATTATATGGATAAGGAACATTATCCCCCCACCAATACGGCCATGACGTGTGATAAATAATATTATTTCTAATACCTAATAATCCGTAAAAAGCAAAGCGTATATTATAAGGTGCTATACCGAATATAATTGTTTTGTTCTTTAAAAAAGGCAACTGCAATCTGAATAAAGTATTATTCAGCCCGCGCTTGAACCATAATGAGACATCTTTTCTTTTAATTATGGCTGATAACATTTTTTTTATAACAGAAGTCTCTCTATATTTTATGCTTCCTATTACTTTGTCATCTGAAAGTTTTTTTAATGCTTCAAAATAAATTCGCCCATCAACATCATGAAGAATTATTAAATCTTTATTTTTCTTCATCCAATCCCCCTAATGTATTAGATAAAAAAACTGCCCAACCATGGATAGTTAAACCATAATCCATAAATGTTATTGGCATATGGCCCCAGTCTAACAAACCTTAGAATACAGTAGGCTAAAAGTAATAATCTGAATATTGTCACATACCTTTTGAAGCATATAAAAAATAAACCGCCAAGCATGAATCCCGTTATTGGCATAAACAACCTATCTGAAGCAAAAGGGATTAATGTCAGAGCTAAATACGCTGGGCAAGAATAAAAGATAAGGCTTTTATATGATTCAATTGAATTATCACGTATAAATCGTGACAAGACAAATAGCACAATGAAATGTAGAACAAACCCAGCACCAGCCGTTGTTTCTATTACATCATTTTCATATACTGCCATTTTATATGTAGCTACGCCAAAAATGTTGTGCGCTACAATAAATCCAATAAGAAACTTAAAGGATATGACGGAAAAAACGATAAAAGACACAACTGCCACTTTAAGATACTTTCTACTACCAAGGAAAACTATAAACAACGGAATTATAATGGCTGATGATAGATGACAAACACAAGCGATAATAAAAAAGATAATACCTTTTCTATTTTTATGCTCTTGAAAATAACCAATGCTGAACAAAACAAATAGTGACGCCAATGACTGACGCATTAAATGAACTAAAATTAGATAGTTAAAGAAAATTAATAAAGCTGCCAAAGCTATTCCTTTATACTTATCTTCAATGTTTTTTAGAAAAAAACGCTCAACCCATAAAATAAATATAAACGAATAGATAAATGTAATAATACCACTCAGTTGAATGTAATTAGCATCAGGGAAAAATTTATTTATTATATAAAAAAATAAAGGCAATCCAAATTCTACACCGCCAGAGAAAAAGGAGAAAATACTACCACCTTTATCAATTGACTCATAGACTGGAATATAAACATTATAATAATCATCACCATGCCCATATCCAACCTGGATTGAGGCGGCAATAACACTCATGCAAATAATTGCGAATATTTCACCAGGTAATCTTAATACTACAGAATCCACCTTTACAAACAAGAAGTATAATATAGTTAAGTAAAGCCCTAATAACGGGGAAACAAATAGGGTAATAGAGCAGGCTATCGAAACCAATAGGAAAATAACATATTCTCTAGATAAGCCCATATAGCTAAATGTGTTCATCTTTTTTAAACCTTATAAAATAGTTTATTATAGCCCCTTCGCCATTGAAATAAACTTGTTTACTACTGGCTTATCCGTTTTATTGAAATTCAACAATCCAAAATTATGCTCGATATTGTCCTTATTATCTCCGTCATCGATTAAATCATACCACCAAACACCTTTAATATAGTCTTTTGATTTTAACAAAGGTATCAATCGTTCAAAATAATCAGCTATATCACTATCGTTATAACGGGATGATGAAATTCCAGGCACACCAATCTCTGTAATATAAAACGGAATAGGCCTTCCATCCTTGACACTTCCATGAAGATAATTTTGTAATTCATCTAATTTTTTAACTACACTTTCAGCATTTATTGTTTTTCTTTTCGGGAAATAATGATATGCATGTAAAGAAATCCCTTCAACACATTTCATATTAAGGTTGGTAATTAATGACCTTAACCACAAATTAGATTTATCATCAAATGGACTTGTAGAGCCGATAATAACTTTTGCATTTCTATTATTATTTTTTATTGCAAAACACGTCTTATTTATTAAATTTGAGTAACTTCTAATGGATGCATCACTCAACGTAATCCTTTTACCACCACCGCCTCCCTGTACCCATTCATTCCATATTTCGAAAATAACATCTTTATCTGCAAAATGATTTGAAGCCCACGTTGCATAATTTACAAAACCAGCAACAGATTTTTCTCCAATAGGTTTCATCCTTGGGTTGTTTTTTGTTTTTTCATTATATATTGGATTTCCATAACCTAGAATTATAAGCGGTGTAATATTGTTATCTATTGCTTTTTTTAGTGTATCTTCTATTTCTTTATTAGGTGCTGTATAAACTCCTTTACTACCCTCAACCTGATACCAAGGATAATCTGTTCTAATCGATTGCGCATGAAGCCTTTCTATTTGCCTAAAGAGAGAGTCAGCCCCCCCCGGAAAAGACTGAGGATGTACACCAACGCCTAAAAGAAAATCGTTTGCCAAAGCGATTGACGGCCCTATTAGTATCGTTAATAGGGATATATAATGTGCCATTTTTTTAAGCATGTTCGCCTTCTTATTTCAAAATCGATATTTTTTTCAACCCTTTAATTATCTTGTATATTTTTGTATTAAATGGAATCATATATAAAACCTCAGACCAGTGTAGCAATGGAAATACACCAACACCCTGTTTTTTGTGCTCTTCAAAATAAAATTCTGAAATATCTTTTCTTCCATAAATCATAAGTTCCTTGCATATGATTGCTATATTTTTCTTTTTTTCTATAGTAACATCAGATTTATATGAAGAAATGATCTGGATATTTCTTTCATTCACCAGTCTTATATTTTCAATTTTCTTGTATGACTTTACAGTACTCAGCGTTCCATCTTCATATATTATATGGTTGTAAATAGCCATATCGCTAACGTAGCATTGCCCTTGATTTGAAAATATGTTTAAGTTGAACATCCTATCTTCAGCATTCGATAGCTTGACATCAAAGTTGTGGCCCTCAAGAACATTTCTACTATATATCTTATTCCACAACGTACTAATTCCATTGTTTTTACCGAAGTAATCGTGCTCTAATAAATAATCTCTAAAATCATATTTTTTATTTACCTTCCCTATGTCGCGGAAAATCCTTTTTTTTCCTTGCTTACTTTCCTCATATGAAAACACATATAAGTCTGCATTTTCTCTCTCTAACAATTGAGTTATTGAATCTCCATTAGCAATAACTTCATCATCAGGGTCACAAAACCAAATGTATTTAGCGGTTGCTAACCTCAACCCCATATTTCTGGCAGATGACACCCCTCCGTTCTCTTTATTAAAGATTTTTATATTTTTGTTTTTATATTTTGAAACAACTTCTTCTATATTATCGGTTGAACCATCATTAATCAAAATAAGATTAAAATTTCTATCGGGTAAGTTTTTCAAAAACGAGCGAATAAATAAATCTATAAGATGCGCTTTGTTATAGACAGGGCAAATAATATCGACCAAATAGCTTTGTGAGATTTTATTCATTTAGATACCATTTTCAATTGTATTAAATTACTTATATATTCTATTATAACTTATTTAACACATCAGTTTTTTTAGATAGGTATCAACATGCCTGGCAGTTACATCCCAATTGAATCTTCTACTATTTATTATACCATTCACTACTAATGAATCTCTCAAAGAGATATTATTACAAATTTCAGATATACCTTTTGCTATTTCATCAGTACTATTGGGATCAACCAAACAAGCAGCATCTCCAGCAATCTCCTCTAGCGAAGAGCCGTATGATGTTACAACTGGTACTCCACTCGCCTGAGCCTCTGCAACTGGCAATCCGAATCCTTCATAAAAAGAAACAAATACAACACCTAAAGCTGAACGGTATAATTTAGGTAAATACTCTTCATCCAAATAGCCAGTAAATACTACTCTTTCTTGAAGATCAAGTTCAGCTATTTTATTTTTAATGAAACCATCGGGATTCCCAGTAAAAACAATTTTTATTGCAGGATCAATTTTAGCTTTTTTAAATCCTAGCAAAGTTCCTAATTCGTTTTTATGTCCTTTCCTATTACTAACACAGAGAAGATATTTAAAACCCAAATCCACCCTTTCACCATTAGGGAAAAATAATGGAGATACACCATTACCGACATTTATCACTTTGTCGGCATCAACACCCGACCATTCTACAATACGAGTTTTAGAGAAGTCAGAAACTGTGAAAATATAACCAGCTCGAGAGCATCCTTTTTTTATAACTGTATTGTAAAATATTTTTTTCGAGATACTTGAGTTTTCCTTCCTATCCAAATGATTTAAATCATGTATCGTGAAAACAAATGGAACTTTGGAGTATAATGGAGGTATATATCCAGGAAAAAAAACAACACCATCATTAATTTTCATTAATGCTTTTGTGGAATTCCAACAATCAATTGGATTAAATGGCTGCCCGACTATATTAATTTTCTTATATTCATTAATACGATTTATATTATTATAAAACGTGCCTATTCCACCGGCTCCATCCCAACGAGGATCAATATATATTTTTCCTAAGTTCACTTCAAATCCCTATATTAGATTAATAATATCTTAGCCAAAAATTAATTAAATATCGCACTATAGTAAACCAGAATAGAAATCTATTATTCAAATGTAATCAACTGGCCCTGATTTTTAGGGCCAGTTAGAAAATTACTACTTATCTTCTTTATCAGAGTAAGAGTAACCATAATAATTATAACCATAGCCATAATGACTACTGGCTTTTCTCACAACACCATTAAGAATGCATCCTTTTACATTCACGCCACTTTGTTCAAATCTTTTGACACTAAATTCGATCTCTTTAACTGTATTTTCTTCAAAACGGGCGACCAGCAAGCTTGTACCAGCATAGCCACCTATAATTGCGGCATCAGTTACGGCCAAGATTGGAGGTGTATCAATGATGACAATATCATAGTGCTCTTGGCCCCATTTTAATAAATTCTCGAAACGTGGATGCATCAGCAATTCAGCAGGATTCGGGGGAGCAGTTCCTCGGCCAATGTAGTCAAATCCAGCATCTTTTACTTTTTCAATTACCGTTTCGGCCGCAATTTGTCCCGACAAAATCTCGGAGAGTCCTTTATCTTGTTGTCCTCCCAACATCTTATGGACATAGCCTTTGCGCAAGTCAGCATCAATGAATAATATTTTTTTTCCGGTCAAAGCAAGTGTTGCCGCCAAGTTGCTACTTATGAATGTTTTCCCTGCATTAGGGCTTGCTCCTGAAATCATGAGCACATTATTTTTAGCTTCCATCATTGCAAAATGAAGACTAGTGCGCAGGCTTCGTATAGCTTCAATTGCCAAGTCAGTTGGATTCTCCAATGCTAACAATATTTCCGATTTATTTTTGCGCAATTGATTTGATTTTCTATTATTCTTTGCGAGCCATTCAGAGATCGGCACACTAGCATAAACATTAATCCCGATTTCTTGCAGTTGTTCTGGTGACTCAATGCCGCGACGGAGAAATACTCGTAATAAAACCAGACCAATCGAAATAAACAAACCTAAAATTAAACCGATTGCGACCACCAATATCTTCCTTGGTTTCACCGGTTTAGTCTCAGTGACTGCATCATCGATGATTCTAACATTACCAATTGCACTGGACTTCGCAATACTTAGTTCCTGTTGTCGATTCAGCAATTGTAGATATACTGTACGACCGGATTCAACATCTCTACTCAAACGCAGAACTTCTTGCTGCGTTGATGGCATCCCGCTAACTCGTTTATTGAGTTTGGATTTTTCGTCCTGGAGAATATGTCTTTTTTCCATCAATGCTTTGTAGGTTGGGTGTTCTACAGTATATAACTGCGATATTTCTGCTTCACGAAAAGTCAATTCATTAAGTTGATTATCAACATTAACAATCTGATCGAGAACTGATTTAGCTTCCATGTTAAGATCAACAGAATCTTTCTGTTTACGATAAGCATTTAACTTATCTTCAGCTATATCAAGATCGCTACGAACTTTTGGTAATTGCTCATTCAAAAACTCTAAGCTCTTAGCATCTTGGGCTGCCTGGCGATCGATATTTTGTGCCAAATAATTTTGAGTAATACTATCTAGAATGCGAGAAATCAGCTCTGGATTTTCACCTGTCAACGTTAAACTCAACATTCCAGAATCCTTTCCTTGATCTGAAACGTTAAAGATTTTTTGAAGATCACTAATTGCTTTGATTCGGGTTAGTTGTTTAATTGTAAATTTGTCACCGGGTTTAGCATCGATAGAATTAACTAACAGAGAAATACCATTTTCAGCAACTAAAGTCCCCACTGTACCATCAATACTAAAAGTTGCGCCCTCAACTGAGTAGTGTTTATCGTCTTTTACCGTAAGAGTTATTGTATTATTATCAGTATCATCATCCACATTAGGCTGATACAGACGACTAATCGTAATGCTTCCTGATTTGTCTCCCATAAGTTGAGCGATTCTACGGCCAAAAAGTGGAAAATACTTTTGTTTTACCTGTATTTGTAAATTTAGATCATCAACTGTTTTACCAAGTACCATACGAGATTGCAGTAAAGCAATTTCTGGCGCAGACTGAGGTTGACTATTTGGCAGCATTTGGCTCAAGCTGCTCAAGATTGCATTCCCCTGTTTTTGCTCTACTTGGACTAATGCGTCAGCTTGATATATAGGAGTTGCTAATAAAGCATAAAGTACCGCTAATACTGCAAAACCAGTAGTAACGGCGATGATTAATTTTCTATGATCTATTAATTCACCAATCAAGCGACCCAAATCAATCTCATTGATATCCTGCGAAGCCGATGTTTTTTTCGTGACTGAAGTCATGCCTTATTCCCTGAAAATTATCCACCTAACTTGGCAATCCAATGTTGGCTGGCCAAATCAATTAACTGATAAACTGAATCAAACGCCTCTTCGCTTTTGCGATATGGGTCTGGGATCTCTTTACCCCCAAGCCAGTGGCCAAACAACATTGTTTTACCTCGCACTTCTGGCGCAATCCTACTTACCTGCTCCAAATGGCTATTATCCATTACAAGCACCAAACTATATTGACTTCCTAGACTAGAAGTAAACTGTCTTCCTTTATGACCTTCAAGAGAAAGACCATATTTCTCTGCAATTTTAACGGCAGAAGCATCTGCTGTATGGTTAACTAATGCACCTACTCCAGCAGAGTCAATTTTTTTATCAGGAAAAACTCTTCGCAACATTCTCTCTCCTATTGGAGATCGACATATGTTTCCAGTGCAAACAACAAGAATAGAATCAAACATAATTAATTCCAGTTACGAATATAGCGAACGTTTTCTGTCATATCATGTACGCCAGTGATGGTCGGAACCAGCTGGGAAATTACACGATTCCAACGAACGATCGGTGCGGTAGTAACGTAAACAATATCGTAAGGCTGCAGCTGGAACTCAGTCCCCAGCACCATGGCCGACGCGTCTTTGGCATTCAGCTGATAGATATTGGCAATCTTACCGTTTTTATCACCCTTCAGCTGACGCACCACGAAGACACCCTGAGCATCGCCCATCGCCTGCGAAATTCCTTCGGAATTTCCCAGCGCCTCGGCCAGCGTCATACCGCTGCGGTCCATTTTCAGGGTTGACTGTTTGCCCACTTCACCCATTACGAACACTTTCAGATCGTCATTGCGCGGCACGTAAAGAATATCGCCAGGGAACAGCATCTTGTTCTGGGTCAGGTCACCCTTCTGCATCAGCGCATACAGGGAAAGTTTTGATTCCTGACCGTTGTGGGTCAGCACCACGTTGCGCCAGTCGGCATCCGGGGCAAGGCCACCAGCGGCATTGATTGCATCCATCACCGTTAACGGGATATTGGTAATCGCCTGCTGGCCAGATTTAATCACTTCACCGGTCACGTAGGCTTTCTGCGAACGGAACGCCGCAATACTCACGTCAACCTGTGGGCTTTCAATATAAGTCGTCAGGCGGTTGCTGATTTCCTGACGAATCTGCGCCAGAGTTTTGCCGGCAACCTGCACTTTACCTATATAAGGATAGAAGATGGTGCCGTCGGCGTTAACCCAGTTACCGGTGTCGCTGGCGCTGCGGTACTGGCCTGCCGGGGTGGTCAGTTCCGGGTGATCCCACACGGTCACCATCAGCACGTCGCCCACGCCGATGCGGTATTCATAGTTGCTCAGTAAAGCATCAAGCTGAGGATTAGGGCGAGAGATAACCGGTGCAGGACGTAACTGATCGATCAGATTTGGCGTCATCGGGAACACGTTAACCATTTTGCTAACGTCAAAATCGCTATCCTGGGACTTAATCACATCCTTATCAGAAGTGCTCAAACCCTGGCCAGGTATCACGGTACAACCACTTAATAACCCAATTGCTGCTGCAACCACCGAAAGTTTCAAATATTTCTTCGTCATAAGTTCATATCATCAATGAATAAGAGAGTTATCTGCCAGTATTCGTTTTGGGTGAAATCACTAACAGTCGTCATTTTTATCTGCTGCATTCAGCAGTAATAAATAGCCTGAGCTTTGAAGGTGAATGCTCTATCGGGTCTCTTTACCAACCATAGCCAAAACGTTATGAAAGGTTACCGTGATTCTGGGAGCCCATCCTGCTATCACATCGCGACCGCAACCACAGTCACGAAAGGGGTGTATTGCTTCGGGTAGAGTTCTACCGGCTAAAAGTGGAACAGGCGGCGCTGCTGTTGCTCTCATATGCTTAGATTTCCCCCTATGCATCCCCCCAGGATGCTGTGTTACGTGTGCGCACTCTAAAAAGCGTGTTATCGATGCTGATAATTCCGGCCTTGCAGAAGCATCAAAACGTGCTGTTTTAACCTGCACAATACTACTTCAGGCCTGCTAATGAGGCCACTTATAACCATAATTTTTCGCTAAAAATTATCTTTGGTTTCGAGCTGCAAGAGCAATAACTCTGAAAACATCTCAGACAGGCCGTTAATATTTCACGTACTACGTTTTTTGCGGTCAGGAATGAAGTCATTCCCGGATTAAAGCGAGGAGTTTAATTAAACTTTTGTAGGGTAAAACGCGCTGGATTATCCTTAATCCTTACATGAGATTAGCCATTTTTCTGAGATGTAAAATGTACAGCACTGAAGCAACCGAAAACAAAAATCTTTACCATCAGACAGATACAGAAATTTTACGGCTATATCAGTCCTTTAGCTGGCAACGAAGCGAATTCAGATTCCAAAAAAAGAAATATAGCAAGTGTTAACAGCTGGAATAAATCTGAATATTTTTTGCGCGTTTTCTGATTATCAACTATAAATTTTCAGGTATACAAGAATTAGATGATACTATGATTAAATTTGTTGTAGCGGTGTAAAAACGAGTGAGCAGTTTGATTAAAAAATATCACTCGTCCAGGCAAGGCAGGCTACCGCCCCTGGCTCAACAGCTACCAGTGCACTGTGCTACTCGGCGATAATCATTAACCACATTCAATGCCCGGTCAGGTCAGGTCGCGATCGGATAAACCCTCCGAACGCGTTCAAGACTGGTGTGGTTGTACTAGTGAATTTGAATTATTCTAAGGTAAATATCTGTCAATTGGGAGTCCTATATACTGATTCAGGCGTTTTCCAGACAGCTCTGAGTGGTCGGAAATTTATGGTATAAACCCTAATACGCATCAGGAAACAAATTACAACAAATTGATTTTTAAGTAATTTTATTTTTATAGATATATTAATACCCGAAAAAGGAATTATTAGCAGAAAAAATAATAGGAATTTTCTCATTAGACCTAATCTCGTAAAACGTACACCCCAGCGCATATAAATTAATCAGCCAGGGTTATTTTTCGCGATATTTAACTGCTTTATCGTAGTATTTAAATTCAAAGCTTCGTCATCCGGGTCCATCCTCACTTCAATCCCACCTTCAGAACCCTATTAAACAGATTAATATATGGCATTTACTGCATCTAAGGCGGATACAATACTGGTAGAAACGAAATTTTCAGCATCTACATCAACTTACTCCCGGCACCCTGCTAGCCGTTGTTTTCCCAGAGTATTCTCCACCGATTTTGCTATACACTCTGCCGATTGCCATCCGGCGCGTTCATTTCAGGAGTCAGTAGATTATGATTATCCGTCCCTACACTGAGGCCGATCGTCCTTTCCTGCGCGCGCTGTTTCTGGCTGCTCGCAGGCAAAGCTGGACCTGGCTGGACGATAGCGACTGGCGTTTAGAGGATTTTGACCGTGCAACACCAGGCGAACGTATACTGGTGGCGGAACTGGATGGTCATCGAGTGGGTTTTGCCGCAGTTCTGGAGCAGGATAACTCCCTGCACAGCCTGTTTGTAGACCCGGAGTGGCAGGGAAGCGGTGCGGGAAGCGCGCTTTTACAGGCGGTACAACGTTCGTTTACTTCGACCGGTGCGTTAAAGTGTCTGGCTGAGAATCTGCAGGCGCAAAGCTTCTATAAGAAACATGGATGGCGAACCGTGGCGCAGGGCGAGTATCTTTTAATGCACTTTGTGCTTTAACTGTTGATACCGCAACTTATGACACAGGAATGGCATAATGTTCCACGCATCATTTTACCACTCATCAATCCCCGGCTTATCACTCCATACTGGTTAGATTCATTCTGATACCAGCGGCAGCGGCGAGAATGGAAGCAACGATCGTTGCCGTAATGACCTGGTTTTAGTATTGGCACGGCCACGTTCATCCGTGGCTTTTGATGCAGACAAAGGATGTGTGGCATGCTGAATATTTTTCACACTGTCGATCTGATTGGGACTTTTGCTTTTGCGCTGAGCGGGGTTACCGCTGGGGTAAAAGAGGACTTCGATATTTTTGGCGTATGCGTACTGACTGCTGTCACTGCCGTAGGAGGCGGCGCCATGCACGATCTCTGCATCTCCACGCTGCCCCCGGCCGGTCTGATCAGCCTCAACTATCTGCTGGCGATCGTGGTGGCCATGATCTGCGTGGCGTTTTTTCAGCGTCTTAATTCTGTCATTTGAACGCGCCACGCTGTTTTTTGGTGCGCTGGGGCTGGGATTTTTTGCCGCGTTTGGTGCCAATAAACGTGGCTACACACGCAAAATGTTGAGCTTTCCATACTTTTCGGCTGCGTCAGCGCCGTGGGTGGAGGGTGTTTGCGTGACCTGATGATCGGTAAGCCGCCAACTATCTTCAGCCAGGATATCTACGCCAGCACAGCGTTAATCGGTGCAGCAATAGAAATAGGCGATTCGGCCGGGTATGTCCCGCATATCTATAGCACCTGAGCGGCGATTATCATCTGCACACTGCTGCGACTGCTGGAGCTGAAATATAAAATCGGCTTGCCGTCCATAAAGCATAACGGAGTATAATATCTCTTTCGTAACAAGATCACGCCAGTACAGACAATGACCAGCAGACCCCTTCACGAACAGACCGGCATCAGTAAAAATGCCTATAGAATGCTGCAGTATTTGCAGCGTATCGCCCGTGGCGACCGGAATTTTATCATGCAGGATACTCTGCTCAATCATCGCTGCAACGTGTCCCCCGACAACGATTTCACGTTGATCCTTGAGCTGTTTGACGCCGGAAAAATCGACTTTGATTACTCGATGGTGGACGGTTTCCAGCAGCGGCACGTGCGCCTGGCGTAACGGGCGGGATGATGCTACCCGCCCGTTAACGGCGCTCTGTTTAAACCGCGCGGAAGGAAATATCTTCCGGAATCACCTCACCCTGCCAGTAAAGACGTGCAGCAACGCTACCTGCCAGCTGGCGATAGAGCGTGGTGAATTCACTGTCCGGCCTGCGCACCACCGTCGGTTCGCCGTCGTCGAGGTCTTCCCGCAGGCTGATATGCAGCGGAAGCTGGCCAAGTAATCGGGTGTGATACTGCTCCGCCAGACGCTCTGCCCCACCGGTGCCGAAGATAGGTTCATGGTGACCGCACTGGCTGCAGATATGAATGCTCATGTTCTCAACGATACCCAGCACCGGCACGTCAACCTTTTCGAACATCACTATCCCTTTACGGGCATCAATCAGCGCAATGTCCTGAGGCGTGGTGACCACCACCGCCCCGGTCACCGGCACGTTTTGCGCCAGCGTCAGCTGAATGTCACCGGTTCCCGGCGGCATATCCAGCACCAGGTAGTCCAGATCCGGCCACAGCGTTTCGTTCAGCAGCTGCATCAGCGCTTTGCTGGCCATCGGTCCGCGCCACACCATGGCATTATCGTCGGTCACCAGATAGCCGATAGAGTTTGTCGCCAGTCCGTGCGCGATAATCGGTGCCATATGTTTGCCGTCCGGCGAGCTGGGGCGCTGCGCTGCGGTGCCCAGCATATCCGGGATCGACGGACCGTAGATATCCGCATCCAGCAGGCCCACCCTCGCGCCTTCGGCGGCCAGCGCCAGCGCCAGGTTAACCGCTGTGGTGGACTTCCCTACCCCGCCCTTGCCGGAGCTGACGGCGATGATGTTTTTCACACCGTTCACCCCGGGGCGGTTTTTCACCCGCTGCAGGGTGGCGACATTAAGCGACAGCCGCCAGCTGATGGCTGAGGCACCGCTGAGGCGCAGCAGTTCGGCGCTAACGGTGGATTTCAGCGTTTCAAATGCGCTCTGCCACGCAAAAGGCAGAGTCAGTTCAATATGCAGGGTGTTATCTATTAATGCGCAGTGTCGAAGCGCCTTCAGCACGGTGAGATTGTGCTGCAGGGTTGGATGCTCAAAGGTGGCCAGCACCCCCATGACGATAGCGCGCAGCGCCTCGGGCTTCGCTTGTGACGTCATCCCGGCTCCTTGTTCTGATCTGTGATAAAGAAAGTAATATAATGCTAATCATATCAGATCCCGCCCTGCCCCGGTGAACCCACGCCGTAAAAATCCCCCAGTGGATGAACCCCTTGTTTACGCAGGGACTGGCTTTCGGTTACCATCTAAACCCCTTTTTCAACAGGTAAAGCAAGTCTCACTATGACTCAAGTCGCGAAAAAAATTATGGTAACGTGCGCCCTGCCGTACGCCAACGGTTCCATTCATCTCGGACACATGCTCGAGCATATCCAGGCAGATATTTGGGTCCGTTACCAGCGAATGCGCGGCAACCAGGTTTACTTCATCTGCGCCGATGACGCACACGGTACGCCGATTATGCTGAAAGCCCAGCAGCTGGGTATCGCGCCGGAGCAGATGATTGCCGAAATGAGTCAGGAACATCAGACCGACTTTGCCGGTTTCGATATCAGCTACGACAACTATCACTCAACGCACAGCGAAGAGAACCGCGAGCTGTCCGAGCTGATCTACACGCGCCTGAAAGAGAACGGTTTTATCAAAAACCGGACCATTTCCCAGCTTTACGATCCGGAAAAGGGCATGTTCCTGCCGGATCGCTTTGTTAAAGGCACCTGCCCGAAATGTAAGGCACCGGATCAGTATGGGGACAACTGCGAAGTGTGCAGCGCCACCTACAGCCCAACCGAGCTGATCGATCCGAAGTCGGTGGTTTCCGGCGCTACGCCGGTGCTGCGCGATTCCGAGCACTTCTTCTTCGATCTGCCGGAGTTCAGCGCCATGCTGCAGGCCTGGACCCGTTCCGGCGCGCTGCAGGAGCAGGTTGCCAATAAAATGCAGGAGTGGTTCGAGTCGGGTCTGCAGCAGTGGGATATCTCCCGCGATGCACCTTACTTCGGCTTTGAAATTCCTGACGCGCCGGGCAAATATTTCTATGTCTGGCTGGATGCGCCTATCGGCTACATGGGTGCGTTTAAGAACCTGTGCGATAAACGCGGCGATATTGACTTCGATGCGTTCTGGAAGACCGACTCCGACGCGGATCTCTACCACTTTATCGGTAAAGACATCGTTTATTTCCATAGCCTGTTCTGGCCGGCGATGCTGGAAGGCAGCAACTTCCGTAAGCCGACCAACCTGTTCGTGCACGGCTATGTGACGGTCAACGGCGCGAAGATGTCCAAATCGCGCGGCACCTTTATTAAAGCCAGCACCTGGCTGCAGCATCTGGATTCGGACAGCCTGCGCTACTACTACGCAGCGAAACTCTCTTCCCGCATCGACGATATCGACCTGAATCTGGAAGATTACGTCCAGCGCGTGAATGCGGATATCGTTAATAAAGTGGTTAACCTGGCGTCACGCAACGCTGGCTTTATCAATAAGCGTTTTGGTGGCCAGCTGTCTGCGGAACTGGCGGACCCGGCGCTGTATAAAACCTTTACCGATGCGTCAGAAAGCATTGGCGAAGCCTGGGCCAGCCGCGAATTTGGCCGTGCGATCCGTGAGATTATGGCACTGGCCGACGTGGCTAACCGCTACGTTGATGAACAGGCTCCGTGGGTAGTGGCGAAGCAGGAAGGCCGCGATGCCGATCTGCAGGCGATCTGTTCCATGGGGATTAACCTGTTCCGCGTACTGATGACCTGGCTGAAGCCGGTACTGCCGCAGCTGAGCGATCGCGTGGAAGCGTTCCTTAATCAGGAACTGAGCTGGGAAGGCATCCACCAGCCGCTGCTGAGCCACAATATCGCCGCTTTCAAGGCGCTGTATAACCGCGTTGAAATGGATAAAGTTAACGGCCTGATTGAAGCCTCGAAAGAGGAAGCCGCTGCTGCCGCGAAACCGGCCGTAACCGGTCCACTGGCCGATGACCCGATTCAGGACACCATCACCTTTGACGACTTCGCCAAAGTGGATATGCGTATTGCGCTGATCCAGAATGCGGAATTCGTTGACGGCTCCGACAAGCTGCTGCGCCTGTCGCTGGATCTGGGTGGTGAAAGCCGCCAGGTGTTCTCCGGCATTCGTGCAGCCTATCCGGACCCGGCGGTGCTGGTCGGTCGTCTGACGGTGATGGTGGCAAACCTCGCTCCGCGTAAAATGCGCTTCGGCGTTTCCGAAGGGATGGTGATGGCCGCAGGCCCTGGCGGTAAGGATATCTTCCTGCTCAGCCCGGACAGCGGCGCGCAGCCTGGTCAACAGGTGAAGTAAGCCGTTCTTAACAGGGGCGAGCGGGTAACTGTTCGCCCCTTTGTTATTTCTGTGCTTGCCCGCCCGGGTAGCGCATCAAGTCATTTAATCGTATGATTAACGTTCTGAAATTCAGGAGGTTATCATGCGCCGCGCCCCGCTGATTCTGTGGCAGTTTATCCGCGCTTTTTTCATTATCTACCTCTGCCTGTATGTGGGTATCGGCATTTCCAGCCTGCTTCCCGTCACCATTCCCGGCAGTATTATCGGCATGCTGGTGCTGTTCGCCCTGCTGGCTACGCAAATCCTTCCCGTTGAGTGGGTCAGGCCCGGCTGTAGCCTGTTTATTCGCTATATGGCGCTGCTGTTCGTGCCGATTAGCGTCGGCGTGATGAATGACATGGATATTCTCACCGCACAGTTTGGCCCTATTGTGGTTTCCTGCCTGGTCAGCACGCTGATTGTGCTGGTGACCGTTGGCGTTCTTTCACAGCGTATGCACCGCCAGCCGCTGGCTCCGCAGGGAGAACGTGATGAGTGATATGTGGTGGTCCATTCCGTTAACGGTCGTGGTGTTTCTGGCGGCGCGTCAGCTTGCCGCTCGGGTCAAAATCTCCATTGTGAATCCCCTGCTGATCGCCATGGCGGTGATCATTCCGCTGCTGCTGCTGTTGCAGATCCCCTACACCCGCTATTTCCAGGGTAGCGCCATCCTTAACGGCCTGCTGCAGCCCGCCGTGGTCGCCCTTGCGCTGCCGCTGTATCAGCAGATGCATCAGATCCGCGCCCGCTGGAAGTCGATTATCAGCGTCTGCTTTATCGGCAGTATCACCGCGATGGTCTCCGGGACTGCAATTGCCCTGTGGCTCGGTGCCACGCCCGAGATCGCCGCGACCCTGTTGCCGAAATCAGTCACCACGCCGATCGCCATGGCGGTGTCCGGTTCACTGGGCGGAATACCGGCGATCAGCGCAATCTGCGTGCTGATGGCCGGGGTACTCGGCGCGGTATTTGGCCATATGCTGCTGAACCTGTTGCAGGTTCGTGCCGCCTCCGCTCGTGGGCTGGCGATTGGCAACGCCTCGCACGCTATTGGTACCGCCCGTGCGGTAGAGATGGATGCGCAGGAAGGGGCGTTCAGTTCGCTGGCGCTGGTGCTGTGCGCCATTATTACCTCACTGCTGGCACCGTTTATTTTTCCCGTTCTGCTGCACTGGCTGGGGTAAAACTTGCGATAGATCTCGCATTTTGTTTATCAATTTCATTTATTACACTGACAGAGAGATGCAGATCACATATAACTGGCTACCGGCTCGTTAACATGAGCCAGCATTCAGCATAAAGAGGCCTAAAATGCATCCAAGATTCCTGGCAGCCTTCGCCACGCTTCCCGAAACATTACAGCATGCCATTCGGCCGATGATCTCTTCTGCGGATTTTTCTGCCCGCATCAGCGCCGATGAAGCGGCAACACTGAAAAAGCAGTGCGGCTATAACGACAGCGAACTGGCTTTTGCCCTGCTGCCGCTGGCCGCAGCCTGCGCACAGGCCGCACTGTCCGATTTTAAAGTGGGTGCGATTGCACGCGGTGCCAGCGGCACGCTGTGGTTTGGTGCCAATATGGAATTCAGCGGCACCACCATGCAGCAAACGGTGCATGCCGAGCAGAGCGCCGTTACCCACGCCTGGCTCCGGGGCGAACGCGCGCTTGAAGCGATCACCGTCAACTACACTCCCTGCGGCCACTGCCGCCAGTTTATGAACGAGCTGAACAGCGGTACGGCGCTGACTATCGAACTGCCGGGCCGTGCGGCGGCCACGCTTGGGGATTATCTGCCGGATGCGTTTGGTCCGCGCGATCTGGAAATTACCACCCTGCTGATGGATAACGTCGATCACGGGATGACGATCCGTGGCGATGCGCTGGAGCAGGCGGCACTGGCGGCAGCCAATGGCAGTCATGCGCCGTACAGCCAGGCATGGAGCGGCGTGGCGCTGGAAACCAGCGACGGTACGATCTTTGCCGGGCGCTATGCGGAAAACGCCGCCTTTAACCCAACTCTGCCGCCGCTTCAGGGTGCGCTGAATCTGTTAAACCTTGCCGGATATGTCCTTAGCGATATTTCCCGTGCGGTACTGGCCGAAGCCCCGGAAGCGAAGCTCAGCCAGCAGTCCGCCACCGCCGCCACCCTCAGTGCGCTGGGCTGTACCCGCTTTAGCACAATTCCTCTGATTCAATCGTAAAAATCCGCCAGTGCTTCGAGAAAGATCCCAGCTTTTGTTATTACTTTTTAACAAAAGCTGCTTTTTCAGATAATTTATTTTAGGATTGGCCCCACATCATCACGATAGCAACCAGAGTACGAATTGCATGGAACTCGAATACGAAAGTAAACGATCGCTTTATATCCCTTACGCCGGTCCGATCCTGTTGGAATTCCCCCTGCTGAACAAAGGCAGCGCCTTCTCGATTGAAGAGCGTAATGACTTTAACCTTAACGGTCTGCTGCCGGAAACGGTTGAAACCATTGAGGAACAGGCCGAACGCGCCTGGCGGCAGTTCCAGGATTTTAAAAATAATAACGATAAGCACGTCTATCTGCGTAATATCCAGGACACCAACGAAACCCTGTTCTATCGCCTGCTGGACAACCACCTCGAAGAGATGATGCCCATCATCTACACGCCAACGGTGGGTGCGGCCTGCGAGCACTTCTCTGAGATCTACCGCCGCGCACGCGGCCTGTTTATCTCCTACCCGAATCGCGCCAGCATTGAAGACATGCTGCAGAACGCCACCAAACAGAATGTAAAAGTGATCGTCGTTACCGACGGTGAGCGCATTCTCGGCCTGGGCGACCAGGGCATCGGCGGTATGGGCATTCCAATCGGTAAGCTGTCGCTTTATACCGCCTGTGGCGGCATCAGCCCGGCCTACACCCTGCCGGTGGTGCTGGACGTCGGCACCAACAACCAGCAGCTGCTGAACGATCCGCTGTATATGGGCTGGCGCCACCCGCGCATTACCGGCGAAGAGTACGATAACTTCGTCAACGAGTTTATTTCCGCAGTGAAAAGCCGCTGGCCGAACGTGCTGCTGCAGTTTGAAGACTTCGCGCAGAAAAACGCCATGCCGCTGCTTGAGCGCTATCGCAACGAAGTCTGCTGCTTTAACGATGATATCCAGGGAACGGCCGCCGTGACGCTGGGTACTCTGCTGGCCGCCAGCCGTGCAGCGGGCAGCAAGCTGAGCGAACAGAATGTGGTGTTCCTCGGTGCAGGTTCCGCCGGCTGCGGTATCGCCGAGCAAATTATCGCCCAAATGAAATCCGAAGGACTGAGCGAAGACGAAGCGCGCGCCCGCGTATTTATGGTCGATCGCTTCGGCCTGCTGACAGACAAGCTGCCAAATCTGCTCAATTTCCAGAGCAAGCTGGTACAGAAAAGCGAGCGCCTGGCAAACTGGGACAGTAGCAACGACGCCCTCTCCCTGCTGGATGTGGTTCGCAATGCGCGCCCGAGCATTATGATCGGCGTTTCCGGCCAGCCGGGGCTGTTCAGCGAAGAGATCGTACGTGAAATGCATAAACACTGCCCGCGTCCGATTATCATGCCGCTGTCTAACCCGACTTCCCGCGTGGAAGCCACTCCGCAGGATATTATGGCCTGGACCGATGGCAACGCGCTGGTCGCGACCGGAAGTCCATTTGCACCGGCGATCTGGAAGGATAAAACCTACCCGATTGCCCAGTGCAATAACTCCTATATCTTCCCGGGTATTGGCCTGGGTGTGATTGCCTCCGGTGCCAGTCGCGTGACCGACAGCATGCTGATGGCCGCCAGCCGCGCGCTGGCCGAATGCTCACCGCTGGCTAACGAAGGCTCCGGACCGGTGCTACCAGAAGTGAAGGATATCCAGGGTGTGTCAAAAGTGATTGCGATGGCCGTGGGCAAAGCCGCACAGCTGGCGGGCGTGGCGGTTGTCACCTCGGAAGACGTGCTTTCCAAAGCCATCGTCGCCAACTTCTGGCTACCGCAGTACCGTAACTATCGCCGTACCTCTATCTAAGAAGAATCTGCCGGGCGTCACACTACGCCCGGCTATTTGTGTGAAAAACCGCCATACAGCGTGCAGTAGCTTGCTTCCCCCCTCTCCCTACAGTAGCCTTGAACCACCTTTTCTTCGCAATTTCGAGCGCCGTTCAGTATGTTGAAACGCCTGGCTTATGGTCTGATTATCATCATCGTTCTGATGGTATTGACCGCGCTTGGCCTGGATCGCTGGATGAGCTGGAAAACGGCCCCCTATATTTACGACGATTTGAAATCCCTGCCCCACCGTCAGGTAGGCGTGGTGCTGGGTACCGCCAAGTATTACCGCACCGGGGTGATCAATCAGTATTACCTGTATCGTATTCAGGGCGCGATGAATGCCTATAACAGCGGCAAGGTAAACTATCTGCTGCTGAGCGGCGATAACGCCCAGCAAAGCTATAACGAACCGATGACCATGCGTCGCGACCTGATTGCCGCTGGCGTTGAGCCGTCCGATATCGTGCTGGACTACGCCGGTTTCCGTACCCTCGATTCCATCGTGCGTACCCGCAAGGTGTTCGATACCAACGATTTCATTATTATTACTCAGCGCTTCCACTGCGAGCGCGCGCTGTTTATCGCCCTGCATATGGGCATTCAGGCGCAGTGCTATGCGGTCCCCTCGCCGAAGAACATGCTTAGCGTGCGGCTACGTGAAGTGGGGGCTCGCCTTGGCGCACTGGCCGATCTGTACCTGATGAAGCGCGAGCCGCGATTCCTCGGGCCGCTGGTGCCGATCCCGGCAGTGCATGAAGTCCCTGAAGACGCGCAGAGCTACCCGGCAGTCACCCCGGAGCAGCTGCTGGAAATCCAGCAGAAAGGAAAGTAAACGCCACTCGCATTAGCCAGACATGGACCGGGAGCTGTCGAACGAATGAAGTCACCACACGCAAACGCTGGATAGCGGAACTGCTGCTGGTTTGCGTTGCCGCCGGTTGGGGAAATGGCTTCCCGGTGATGAAGCAGGCGGTCGCCCTGCATCCGGTCCTGATGGTGCCGGGTCTTCGCTTTCTGCTCTCCACGCTGGTGATGCTGCCCTTCAGCGCCAAAAGCCTGGCGGGTATCGGTGGCCGGACGTACCTTGCGGGAATTTCTCTGGGTCTGCTGCTGGGTGCAGCATTCGTCTTTCTTATCCTCGGGCTGCAAACCACCACCGCATTGAATACCGGGTTTCTGGCCGGGCTGGCGGTGGTCTGAGTCCTGCTGGTGACGGCGCTGTTTTCTACGGTGATAGCCTTCTGGGTGCAGACCCACTATCAGCGCTATACCTCACCGACACGCGCGGTGCTGATCTACAATCTTGAGCCGGTGTTCTCCGCGCTGTTCGCCGTCTGGCTGCTGTATGAAAGCCTGTCGGTCAACGTTCTGCTTGGTGGCGCACTGATTTTAACGGGGATGTGTATGACGGGGCTGATTTCTGTTCTTGCGCAGCGTCCCGGGAAGGGAAAGGTGCTGGCAGCTGGCGCCATAGACTAAGGCATTAATGGAGTCGGAGTGACGGATGTGAACCATTGCGTAACAGCCTTAATCACTGAATGACTGAATGATTTTACCCTTCGGCTTAATGTGAAAAGGGCTGTATTATGCAGCCCTTTTCCTGTGAAGATTACTTCTTACGCGCGTACTTCAGTGAATCCAGCGCCACCGCGAAGATGATAATGCCGCCCTTGATGATGTACTGCCAGTAAGGGTTGACGCCGATATAGGTCAGGCCATAGTTGATCACCGTAAAGATGATCACCCCGGTTACCACGCCCGCCACCGTACCCACGCCGCCGGCAAACGATACGCCGCCCACCACGCAGGCCGCAATCGCATCCAGCTCGTACATAAAGCCCAGGTTATTGGTGGCTGAGCCGATACGGCCCGCTTCCAGCATCCCGCCGAAGGCATAGAACACGCCGGAAAGAGCGTAGACCAGAATCAGGTTGAACGGGACGTTTACGCCAGAAACTTTCGCCGCTTCCGGGTTACCACCGATAGCAAAGATGTTTTTACCGAAGCGGGTTTTATTCCACAGTATCCACACCAGGAAGATAGCGATAATCGCGTAGAAGGTGATGTACGAAAGCTTAAAGTCACCCATGCGGATAAAGCCCTGCGCAAAGATAGAGAACTTCTCGTCAAAACCGGCCACGGGCGAGGCACCCACATAGTCGTAGTACAGCGAGTTAATGCCGTAAACGATGATCATCGTACCCAGGGTGGTGATAAACGGCGTCACCTTGAGGTAAGCGATAATAAGGCCGTTCACCAGGCCAATCAGCGCACCCACCGCGCAGACAATCAGGATCACCAGCGCAATCGGCATGGTTTCCATATGTGGAAACACCTTGTTGGCGTTATCCATCGACTGCAGCAGCGTTGCCGCCACCACTGCCGCCAGGCCAACCTGACGACCGGCAGACAGGTCGGTACCCTGGGTAACAATCAGCCCCGCCACGCCCAGTGCAATAATGATGCGCACGGAGGACTGGGTAAGAATATTACTCAGGTTCATTAAACTTAAAAACGTTGGGTCCTGGATAATGATGACTGCCAGCAGAACCAGCAGCACCACGTAAATTCCACCCTCTTTTAACCAGGTGAGCGCATTCTTCTTATTCACTGCATTCATAGTAACAGCCCTTACATCATTAAAGGTGCAACGATGCCAAACGCAATATTTCGTTTTGCGTGGTGTTTTTCGTTTCGACAATGCCTGCAACCAGGCCATTACTCATTACCAGTATCCGATCGGTGATGCCTAATAACTCCGGCATTTCCGAGGAGATAATAATGATTCCCTTATCTTTCTTCGCCAGCTCGGCAATCAGCTGATAAATTTCAAACTTCGCCCCAACGTCAATACCGCGCGTCGGTTCATCCAGCATTAATATTTCCGGCTGAGTCAGCAACCAGCGGCCAATAATCACTTTCTGCTGGTTACCGCCGGAAAGTGAACCGATGGAGGTTTTATGTCCCGGCGTTTTTACCCGCATGGAGTCAATGACCCACTGAGTATCGCTTTTCATCCGGCTGTTATCTAACAGACCAATATTATTCTTATACTTACGGATATTTGAAATCAGCGAGTTAAAGCCGATATCCAGATAGGCGTAAATACCGGTTGAACGGCGCTCTTCGGTGACCAGTGCAAAGCCGTGGTTGATGGCTTCATTGGCGCTGTTATTTTTAATCGGTTTGCCGTGCAGTTTAATCGTACCCGCTGATTTTTCGCGGATGCCGAACAGCGTCTCGACGATATCGGTGCGTTTAGCCCCCACCAGCCCGGCAATACCAAGGATTTCCCCTTTGCGCAGGTCGAAGGAAACGTCGCGAATCGACGGCTGACGCAGCGAGGTCAGATTGCGCACCTCCAGAATGGTTTCCCCCGGTACGTTGTGCTTATCCGGGAAACGCTGGTTAAGCGAACGACCGACCATCATGGAAATAATCTTATCCATATCCAGCCCTTCCAGCGACTGAGTGGCAATCCACTGGCCGTCACGCAGAATGGTGATTTCATCGCACAGCTGGAAGATTTCTTCCATTTTGTGCGAGATATAGATAATGCCGCAGCCGCGATCCTTCAGCTTACGAATAATAGTAAACAGGTGGTTGACTTCTTTTTCGGTCAGCGATGACGTTGGCTCATCCATAATAACGATTTTGGCGTTATAGGAAAAAGCCTTGGCGATTTCGATCATCTGCATCTGCGAAACGGAAAGTGACACCACCTTATCACGCGGATCGATGTCAATATCCAGCTCGTCGAAGATCGCTTTCGTATCGCGATACATTTTATCCTGATCGACGAAGAAGCCTTTTTTTGGATAGCGGCCAAGCCACATATTATCCATGACGGTACGTTGCAGAACGAGGTTCAATTCCTGATGCACCATCGACACGCCGTTTTCCAGCGCCTCTTTAGAGCTTTTGAAATTAACTTCCTCCCCCTGAAAAATAATGCTCCCCGAGTCTTTACTGTAAATACCAAACAGGCATTTTAATAAGGTCGATTTACCGGCACCATTCTCCCCCATCAAGGCGTGAATTGAATGCGGACGGACTTTTAGATTCACATTATCAAGCGCTTTAACTCCCGGGAATGACTTATTTACATTCGTCATCTCGAGCAAAAATTCGCGCTGCGTTTGCACGTTATCACTGCCCATAATTCTACCTGGCTGAAAGGGTGACCTGATTCAACGCCTGGTGCGGAGCAGGACGCTCCGCACCAGGTGATACTTATTTCGCGAACTGTGACAGATTGTCTTTATCTACCGGAACGTAAGCGACGCGAACCACTTTACCGTCCAGTTTGTAGTTGGTGCCTTCAGTGGCTGGTTTACCCGCCGCCAGGTTTTTCGCCATATCGAAGGTGGCTTTCGCCTGGTTATCCGCATCGTTCAGCACGGTACCGGCCATCGCACCGGATTTCACCAGCGCCAGCGCTTCCGGCAGAGCATCCACGCCGAACACCGGTACGGAAGACTTGTTGTGGGCCTTCAGTGCTTCAACGGCACCCATTGCCATGGCGTCGTTGTTAGCAATCACCACTTCGATTTTGTTGCCGTTCGGGCCGGAGAGCCACGCATCCATCTTATCTTTCGCCTGAGCGGTATCCCACATCGCGGTATCCAGATGCAGCTGCTGCGTTTTCAGGCCGTCTTTGTTCAGGGTGTCGATCACGTATTTGGTACGCGCTTCGGCATCCGGGTGGCCCGGCTCGCCTTTCAGCAGCACGAACTGGATCTGGCCATCTTTGTTCAGATCCCAAGCCGGATTCGCCTTCCAGTGTTTTTCAATCAGCTCGCCCTGCTTAACGCCGGACTCTTTGGAGTCGGTACCAACGTAATAAGCTTTGTCATAGCTGGCCAGCGCTTTTGCCGAAGGCTCTTTGTTAAAGAACACCACTGGAATATCGTTGGATTTTGCTTTGCTGATAATCACATCAGCCGCCGCCGGGTCAACCAGGTTGATGGCTAGCGCCTTCACGCCTTTCGCTACCATGACGTCAACCTGGTCGTTCTGGGTTGACTGGCTGTTCTGGGAGTCATTCATCAACAGCTGAACGTCTGAGCTGTTTTTGGCTTCTTTCTCAATGGCCTTACGCACCACCGACATAAAGTTGTCGTCATACTTGTAAATGGTCACGCCGATACGGGTATCAGCAGCGTGAGCAGCAGCGCCAAACATCATGCTGGCGACCAGGGCGGTGAAAGTGAAAACCTTCTTATTCATGGTATCTCCGGTTTTTTTATAGGGTAGTACTCAACGCGATGCGGGCACAGCGTGCTCGCGTGGCGATCGATTCGTGGGCGGCGAAACAGAGTTGTTGCGCGGGCCGACTATGGCTAACACCAAACCCGACGTCCGTGTGCAGAAAGGCTTCCTGAATGCTGTGTGTAAACACATTTAGCAGTGCTGATAACGACAGCGAGAAAGCCAGCCCTGTCGTTACATCATGTTTCAGCCCCTGTAAACGCTGCCATCATAGAGAAGGCCATGTTAATTAACTGTGAAATTACTCACAGATTGAAAACGGTTACACCAGCAAATCACCTGAGTTAGTGACGGCCGACACACTTTGGCGCAGCGCCACCGAGTGACGGCGCACCAGCGTCGGCATAAAGCAGTGCTGGGCGCTGTGGTCCAGCTGACCCGCTGCGCCTTTCAGCGCCAGCTCGGTGGAAAGTTTCGCCATAGAAACAATAGGATAGCGAACGGTACTCAACTGAGGATCGGTATAGCGCGAAATCGGAATATCATCAAAGCCGACGACGGAAAGCTGTAACGGCACGGCAATGCCGTTGTCTTTCAGCGCCGCCAGCGCACCGGCGGCCATGCTGTCGTTGTAGGCAAACACGGCGCTCAGCTGCAGATTGCGCCCCAGCAGCTCAACCATCGCCGCTTCTCCGCCCTGTAAATCCGGCTCGCCGCAGGCAGACCAGCTCTCGGCGGGGGTAATCCCCTGCTCGTTCATCGCCTGCATCCAGCCGTGGCGGCGCTGATCGTCATCTTCAATCGGATGCGCAGAGCCGAGATAGCCGATGCGCTGATGCCCGTGCTGTAACAGCATACGCGTCGCCATCAACGCGCCGCTGACGTTGTCCAGGCACACGCAGCGATGGGCAAATCCGGGCACGATACGGTTGATTAACACCATGCCCGGCACCTGCTGCATCAGCGACGACAGCTCGTCATCGCCTAATGCTTTTGCATGCACAATCAAGGCGTTGCAGCGCTGCCGAATCAGCACTTCAATAGCGTGGCGCTCTTTATCCGCCTGATGATAGGAGTTGTTGATTAATACGTGTTTGTGCAGTCGCTGGGCAACGGTATCCACCGCTTTCACCAGCGCACCGAAGAAGGGATCGGACACGTCCATCACCACCACGCCAATGGTATCACTGACCTGGCTGGCCAGCGCCTGCGCGTTGGCGTTGGGGCGATAGCCCAGCTGTTCAACGATTTTTAACACGACATCGCGGGTTTCACCGGTGACGGCCGCGCTATTGTTCAACACGCGGGAGACGGTTGCCACGGAGACGCCCGCCTCACGGGCCACATCACGAATGGTAATCATGACCGATTACCGCAGAAGATTAAATTTTGCATAGCCCTTCCTGACCTTGACGCGTTTCTGCCGTTTATTTTGTCAGTCAGACCGTTCCATCTTCGTGAATTGCGTCACACGCATGAAAACGGTTACATACAAACTTTTAACCTTTGTGATGCCTGTCATCTTCTGCCTGCGGCGGCAGCCCCAGCGACGTCAGCCTGCGCCACAGCCACTCCAGCGGCCCCTGGCGGAACAGCCGCAGCCAGCAGAGTGAAAACAGCAGGTTAACCAGCCAGATAGTAGGGACAATCGCCAGCAGCTGCAGGCGGCTGAACTGATTAAACAACGCGAAATGGTTGAACAACGTGGTACAGATCAGCGTCTGTAACAGATAGTTGCTTAATGCCATCCGCCCTACCGCACTGACCGCCACGGTGATAAACCGCTGCTGTAGCTGTGGCCAGTAACCGAAACAGAGCGCAGCATAGCCCAGCGCCTGCAGAGGTGCGCTGACTTCGCGCGGCACCTGTAAGAAAAAGCCCGACCAGCGAAAGCTCCAGCCGGTCATCCACTGCAGGGCAATTGACGGGATTTCAATCGCCACGCCGATCAGTACCAGCAACCAGCCGGTACGGCGATAGTGCCGCACGCTGAAGGTGCCGCGCAGCCAGCCGCTGCGCATCAGCGCCGCGCCGCACATCATCAGGCCCGCCAGCTGCCAGCCGTACTGCGCGGCCAGTGCCATCAGCGCCGATCCCAGCATATCCAGCCGGTTGCGCAACGCTTCCCAGCCGCCGTGGGTGCGCCAGAACGTTTCATACTGGATGTCGGCCGCACCGGGCAGCCACGAGCTGTTGGGATTCGGGCCCGAGGCCATTCCCAGCACCACCAGAATGGCGCTGCCGACCACATACAGCATCAGGCCAGTGTTAAACAGCTGCCGCGTGCCGGGGACATCGCGGATCATTCGCCACACCACCAGTCCCACCAGGCCGTACGCCAGCAGGATATCCCCTTCCCACAGCAGCACTCCATGCAGCAGCCCGAAGATCACCAGCCACGACAGCCGCGACTGCAGCCAGCGTTTGCCGCGCGGCAGTAGCATCTGTAATCCGGCGCCGAACAGGATGGCGAACAGGGTCAGGAATTTCGCCTGCGCCAGCAGATCCATCGCCGACCAGACCCACAGCTCCGAAGCGGCGGGCATACCGTACCAGGCGGGATTAAGGTAGGCGGCTTTCGGTAAGGCAAAGGAGGTGATATTCAAAAGCAGGATGCCGAGAATGGCGACCCCGCGGATAAAATCCAGGGTGGCAATACGGGTTACGGGTGCATTCATCCAGGTGGGCCATCTCTTCCGGTCGCCCGGGCGTGGATCGACAACGGGCAGACCGGAAAAACCGGCCTGCCCCTACAGTGCAGGATGCCGCCCCAGGCTGTCAATCAGCTGTGGCGTACCGCACGCAGGAATTCCTGCCGGGTATTCTGGCTGGACTTGAACAGCCCGCCCAGGGAGGTGGTTGTGGTGGCGCTGGTGGCATCGCGAATGCCGCGCGCCTTCACGCAGTAGTGCACTGCGTCAATGGACACCGCTACGTTCGTGGTGCCGAGCAGGGTTTGCAGCGCTACCAGAATCTGCTGCGTCAGTCGTTCCTGCACCTGCGGGCGCGAGGAGAAGAACTGCACGATGCGGTTGATCTTCGACAGGCCAATGACTTTATCTTTCGGGATATAAGCCACGGTTGCCTTACCGTCGATAATCACGAAGTGATGCTCGCAGGTGCTGGTCAGCGTGATATCACGTACCGTCACCATTTCATCAACCTTCATTTTATTTTCGATCACGGTAATTTTTGGGAAGTTGGCGTAATCCAGGCCGGAGAACACTTCATTCACGTACATTTTGGCAATTCGCTGCGGGGTTTCGCGCAGGCTGTCATCTTCCAGATCGAGGTTCAGCAGCTGCATAATTTCGGTCATATGGCCGGCAATCAGCTGTCTGCGGGTTTCGTCATCCATTTCACGCACGGGTGCGCGTAGCGGGGTTTCCAGCCCACGAGCAAGCAGTGCTTCATGAACAAGTGCGGCTTCCTGACTCAACGTCGCCATGTGATTTTCTTCTCCAGCAGGTGACCAGCCGGGCGCAACGGACCCGGCGAAATTTCTGAGGCGGTATTTTGTAATACATTCGGCGCGCGATCCAGTGAATCAATTTAATTGTCGATGAAACTGTTTCATTCAGCCGCCGCATCGCGCCGCCAGACCAGCGCGGCGGCCACCAGCAGGGCCACACCTGCCACATACAGCGCCGGCTCCAGCCGCTGGGTTAAAGCGGTGGATATCGCCGATAGCAGCGGCCCTGCCAGCTGGCCGAGGGCATAGCCGGTGGTCAGCAGACCGGCCAGGTAGCGCGTGTGCAGCGGTGCCAGTTCGCGACCGTACTGCAGTGAAAGCTGAACCACGCAGAGGAATCCGCCGCCGACCAGCACCGCGCCCAGCACCAGCCCGCCAATGCCCGGCAGCAGATCGGACGCGAATACGCCGATAGCCTGCAACACCAGCACGAACGCCAGCCGTCGGTTGCTGTGGCCATAGCGGCGGGTCAGGATGCCAGCCAGAATGCCAATCACCGCCGCCCCGCCAAACACCGGCCAGGCAAACTGCGCAAAGGCGCTGCCCGGGAAACGCGCCGCCGCCATCTGCGACAGGAAGGTGGCCGGCAGAATGTAGCCGAACCCGGCCAGGCTGTAGCTCCATGCCAGCTTTTTCAGGCCGGCGGTCAGCTTTAGCGGCTCCGGCGCGGTTTCCGGGCGGTGCAGCTGACCGCTGCGCGGCAGGTTACGGGCGATCAATAGCACCAGTACCAGCGCCATTACCCCGTAGGCCAGCCATGCCATGGCGGCACCGATCTGCCAGTGATGCAGCACCACCGCCATCATACCGCTGAGGAAAATCCCGGTGCCCGGCCCGGCAAACACGGCGGCACTGAGGCCCGGTCGTCCATAGTGGTGCAGCTGTTCATTACTCCAGGCGGCGATCAGTACCATCGCCCAGCCGCTGGCCCAACCGATAAGAAAACGCACCACGCCGTGCCACCAGGGGCCGGAAACGCAGGCGGAAAGCAGCGTCAGCGCTACCGCGCCCCAAATTCCCGACTGCAAACGCCACTCTACCCGACGGCTGGCGCGCATCGCATCATAGGACCCAAACAGATAGCCGAGGTAGTTTAAGGCCGCAACGACCGCGGCGCTGGTCAGCGTCAGCTGGCGATCGTCTATCATTAAAGGAACCTGCGGTGTAAAGGCAAAGCGCCCAATCCCCATTGCCACTACCAGCGCCAGAAACGCGCTGAATGCCACACGCACTGCCATTTTGATCTCCCGTACCCGATTTTCATTGCCAGTAGTCTATGCGATCGGTAAACTCTCAAAAAGTGAATAATTCACATCAAGTTACTTACGAAAAAAGAATATGGACCTGACCCAGCTTAAAATGTTCTGTGCCGTTGCCGACAGCGGCTCCGTTGTCCGCGCGGCGGAACAGCTTAACCGCGTACCTTCAAATCTCACCACTCGCCTGCGCCAGCTGGAAGAGGAGCTGGGCACGGATCTGTTTATACGCGAAAAGCAGCGCCTGCGCCTGTCGCCGATGGGCCATAACTTTCTCTGCTACGCGCAGCGCATTCTGGCACTCAGTGCTGAGGCGATGGCGATGGCCCACAGCGGCGAACCCGCCGGGCACTTTGCGTTAGGTTCGATGGAAAGTACCGCCGCCAGCCGCCTGCCCTCCCTGCTGGCTGAATTTCATCACCGTTACCAAAATGTCACGCTGTCGCTGACCACCGGCACCTCTGGCGAAATTCTGGAACAGGTGCGCGCGGGCACGCTGGCCGCCGCGCTCGCAGACGGGCCGGTCAATATGGACGAACTGAACAGCTGCGTAGCCTTTTCCGAACGGATGATACTGATCTCCAGCCTTGAACATCCGCCCATTACCGGCCCGGCAGATGCGGCCGGTGCCACGCTGTTTACGTTTCGCCCCAGCTGCTCTTACCGCCAGCGCTTTGAAAACTGGTTTCTTGCCGACGGCGTGCAGCACGGGCCGGTGATGGATATCCCCTCTTACCACACGATGCTGGCCTGCGTTGCCAGCGGCGGCGGCATCGCCATGCTGCCGGAAGGCGTGCTGACACTGCTGCCAAGCAATGAACGCGTGCGCCAGCATCCGCTGCCGGCGGAATTCCGCGATACCGACACGCGGCTGGTGTGGCGGCGAGATGCCTTCACGCCGAATGTTGAAGCGCTGAAGTACCTGATTATTGAACAGTTTGATAATAAGTCCAGCAACTGATTGAGCTTACTCCTTCCCGTTAACCTTAAACACCCTGCTCACGACCGGAAACCACCGGATCGGAGTAACAGACAGGAGCATAAAATGCAGATGATTAAAACACGTGCCGCCGTAGCCTGGGCCGCCGGTGAGCCGCTGAAGATCGAAGAACTGGATCTGATGCCCCCGCAGAAAGGCGAAGTGCTGGTGCGCATCACCGCCACCGGCGTTTGCCATACCGATGCCTATACCCTGTCGGGTAAAGATCCTGAAGGCGTGTTCCCGGCGGTACTGGGCCACGAAGGCGGCGGTATTGTTGAAGCCGTGGGCGAAGGTGTCACCAGCGTGGCCGTTGGCGATCACGTGATCCCGCTGTACACCCCGGAATGTGGCAAATGTAAATTCTGTCTGTCCGGCAAGACCAACCTCTGTCAGGCGATCCGCGCCACCCAGGGTAAAGGTCTGATGCCGGATGGTACCACCCGCTTCTTTAAAGACGGTCAGCCTGTCTTCCACTATATGGGCACCTCTACCTTCTCCGAGTACACCGTAGTGCCGGAAATCTCGCTGGCCAAAATCAGCAAAGAAGCCCCGCTGGAAGAAGTCTGCCTGCTGGGCTGCGGCGTGACCACCGGCATGGGTGCCGTGCTGAACACCGCGAAAGTGAAAGAAGGCGACACCGTGGCGATCTTCGGTCTGGGCGGTATCGGTCTGTCGGCGATTATCGGCGCGAAAATGGCGAAAGCCGGGCGCATCATCGGCGTGGATATCAACACCAGCAAGTTTGATCTGGCCAGCAAACTGGGCGCCACCGATCTGATTAACCCGAAAGATTTCGACAAACCGATTCAGGACGTGATCGTTGAGATGACCGACGGCGGCGTGGACTTCTCCTTCGAGTGCATCGGCAACGTTAACGTGATGCGTTCCGCGCTGGAGTGCTGCCACAAGGGCTGGGGCGAATCGGTGATTATCGGCGTGGCCGGCGCGGGCGAAGAGATCGCCACCCGTCCGTTCCAGCTGGTCACCGGCCGTGTGTGGCGCGGTTCCGCATTCGGCGGCGTGAAGGGTCGCTCGCAGCTGCCGGGCATCGTCGATCGCTATATGAACGGCGAGTTCCAGCTGAATGACTTCATTACCCACACCATGCCGCTGGAAGACATCAACGAAGCGTTCGAGCTGATGCACTCCGGCAAGTCAATCCGTACCGTGGTGCACTTCAATAACTAATAAGCCGGGCACCGGTAAGCTATAGTCAGAGACAGGCTCGTTTTGCGGGCCTGACTCTGGACGACGACAGAACCCATCAGGAGGATACATGCCATCCACTCTGGAGCTACTTGAAGAACACCGGCTGTACGGCGGCTGGCAGCAGCGCTACCGCCATCAGTCAAGCAGCCTGAACTGCACCATGACCTTCAGCATCTTTTTACCCGGCCCAAAAGACGGCACGCCGCCGCCGGTGGTCTGGTGCCTTGCCGGTTTAACCTGCACCGATGAAAACTTCAGCGTGAAGTCCGGCGCGCAGCGCGTGGCGGCGGAACTCGGCCTGGTACTGGTGATGCCGGATACCAGCCCGCGCGGAGAAGGCGTGGCCAACGATGACGGTTACGATCTCGGCCAGGGGGCCGGTTTCTACCTTAACGCCACTGAGGCTCCGTGGTCGGCGAATTTTAAGATGTACGACTACATCAACAGCGAGCTGCCCGCGCTGATCGCCGGCAATTTCAGCGTCAGCGACCGTCAGGCGATTATGGGTCACTCGATGGGCGGCCACGGTGCGCTGACCATCGCGCTGCGCAACCCGGGCCGCTTCAGCTCGGCGTCGGCTTTTGCACCGATCGTCAATCCGCTGGAAGTTCCGTGGGGGCAGAAAGCGTTCCGCGCCTATCTGGGCGATGATGTGGAGAGCTGGAAGGAATATGACAGCTGCTGGCTGATGCGCAACAGCGCTAACCAGCTGCCGGTGCTGATCGATCAGGGTGACAGCGACCAGTTCCTCGCCGATCAGCTACAACCAGAACGTCTGGAAGAGGTTGCCCGCGAAGTGGATTTCCCGCTGACCGTGCGCGTGCAGCCGGGCTACGACCACAGCTACTTCTTTATCAGCAGCTTTGTTGAGGACCATTTGCGCTTCCACGCAAAGTATTTGCTGGTGTAGTGGACAGTTCGGGGCCAGCGGCTTGCACCACTGGCCCCGGCGGGGATTAGAAGGTGTAATCTACCGCGGCGAAGTAGCGACGGCCATCTTCGTTAAAGGTGTAATCGTCGCGGTTCAGGTCTTTGTCACCCAGGTTCATCACCCCGGCACGCAGTTTCACCGCTTTGGTCGCCTGCCAGGCTCCACCGGCATTCCACAGCACATAACCGCCCGGTGTCGCAGCGGTGGCGGTCAATGCACGGCGCTGGCCCGTATAGTTAGCCTGCACGTAGAAAGACCAGTCCTGTAGCGGTTTCCAGTCCAGTGTACCGTTGGCGGTGTGCAGCGGCAGTTCCTGCAGCGGTTTGTTGCCGCCACCGCTCAGGTTACGCCCGTCGGTGTAGGTGTAGTTCAGCGTCAGCTTCCACTGGTCGTTAAACGGCACGGCCATTTCCGTTTCCACACCGGTGATGCGCGCTTTGTTCACGTTGTAGTAGCGGAACACCGGCTTACCATCGACGATGTCGACAAAGTTCGGATAGCTCGGTGCCAGGCCAACGTCAGGGGTACGGGCAATATCAATCATATCGTCAACATTGTTCTGGAAGGCGGTCACGCTACCGGTCACCCCATCCAGCAGCCCTTCTTCCCCGGCGTAATACAGGCCCAGCTCAAAGCTTTCGCTGGTTTCCGGCTTCAGCTCTTTGCTGCCGACAATGGTACAGCTGCCGCGGCAGGAAGGGCTTTGCCAGTCCGGGCTGAGCTGTAGTAGTGAAGGGGCTTTAAAGGCATTGGCCCAGCCGCCCTTCACGGTAATGGTATCGGTGGCGTTATACACCAGGTAGGCGCGCGGGCTCCAGTGATCGCCGAAAGTCTGGTGATCGTCCATACGCACGCCGGTGGTCAGCGCCAGTGACTCAATAATCCGCCATTCGTCTTCCAGAAACAGCGCATACTGGCTGGCGGAGGTTTTGCCGCTGCCTTTCAGGGTGCCGCTGTCTTCTAACTTATCGTGGCGCACTTCACCGCCGAAGGTCACTATCTGGTTGATGTCAGCCAGCGGCAGAACCAGCTTACCGTCCAGCGAGTTATTCCTCGCTACGGCGTTGCCGGCGCTGCTGTTGTAGTTTTCTACGCGATCGCCGTAGAAGCGCAGTTCGGTATTGCCCCAGTCCCAGCGGCCGTTATGACCGAGGGAATAGTTCTGGCGTTCAATGCGGTTTTTATCCAGCGAATCGGAGTCACGGTCCTGACGGTCAAAGCCGTAGCCCAGGCTGATATCCTGCTCTTTGGTCGGAGTCAGCGCGAATTCCACGTTGGTGTTGCGGTTGGTGTAACCTTCGATACGCGGCGACAGGCCGGTCTTTGAAGTATCTGAATGTTGTTGCTGATCTTTTTCACGCTTGCCAAGATTGCCGTAAACTTTCATCCCCAGCAGGTCGTCAATCAGCGGGCCGCTGGTGAAGAAGCTGCCGTTGTAGCTGTCACCGCGATCGCGATGTTCCTGCACGGTCGTATCCGCGCTCAGGGTTCCGTGCCAGGCTTTGCCGACTTTACGGGTAATAATGTTCACCACGCCACCCAGCGCATCTGAACCGTACAGCGAGGACATCGGCCCGCGAACCACTTCGATACGCTCAATGGCATCAGCCGGTATCCAGTTAAGGTCGAAGTCATTGTGGCGGAAGGCGGCATTACGCGAGTTAACGCGCTTGCCGTCAACCAGAATCAGCGTATAGCTGCTGTTGAGGCCGCGCAGACTGACGCCCTTACGGTTATCGCCCTCGTTGGTCAGCTGTACGCCGGGAACATCACGCAGCACATCGCGCAGATTCTGTATTGGACGACGCTGGATGTCTTCGGCGGTGATCACGCTGATACTGGCCGGTGCATCTTTCAGATTCACTTCGGTTGCCGAAGCGGTGACCACCATCTGCTGTTCACGTTGTTTTGCTTCTTCAACTTCAACGTCTTCAGCCAGCAGCGGGAAGGATAAAATAATAGCAGACGCGCAGAGGCCCCCGCGCATAACAGGGTTCAACCTAAACATAACTTTCTCCATGAATGCAAAGCAGTAACAACAAAAATGATTACGGCAAATACCGTAATTGTCTTAATCGGCGGAGTTTATCCGCTCGGTTTTCCGGTTATATTCCGGTTAATTGACGCTTGTCCTGCGCGGTAAATTGCCGGAGCTGGACGGGCCCCGGCGCGCACTTGCCAGAACTAAAAAGAGGGTGCTTCAACTAATCCATCGATTAATACCTGCGGCGTTCCCAACGTACAGCGTTCAATTCGGCCACGAACGCCGTACACGCGCGCAAGACTCTCCGGAGTAATCACATCTTCCGGTAAACCATCGGCAATCAGTTCACCGTTTTGCAGCATTAATACATGCTGGCCGTGGCGCAGGGCGATATTGATATCGTGTACCACCACCACGGTGACGATATCTCGCTTCTCCGTTTCACGGCGCACCAGCTCCATGACGTGGAACTGATAATTTAAATCCAGCGCGCTGAGCGGTTCATCAAGCAGCAGCAGGCCCGGACGGCGGATCAGCGATTGTGCCAGGCCAACCAGCTGCTTCTGCCCGCCGGAAAGCTGATCGAGATAGCTCATTGCCAGATGCGCAATGCCCAGCTGCTCCAGCAGCTCCATCACTTCGGCTTCGCTGGCCGCGCTGCTGCGCCCGCCGGATGCCCGCTGGGCAACGATAATCGACTCCAGTACGTGCAGATGTACCCCGGCAGGTAGCGACTGCGGCAGATACACCACGCGGCTGGCGCGTTGGGCAAACGGCAGCGTCATCAGCTCTTCACCGTTAAGCCACATTTCACCTTTCGCACGGTTCAGGCCCGCCAGCGAGCGCAGCAGCGTTGACTTACCGCAGCCGTTCGGCCCCAGCAGCACGGTAATTTTTCCGCGCGGCAGCAGAGGCACATTGAGGTTGGTAATGATCTGGCGCTTTGAATAGCCGGCGTTGAAGCCGCTGATTTTCAGTCCCTGCATCAGATATTCCCCCGATGGCGCAGAATAATACTCAGGAAGAACGGCACGCCGACCAGTGAGGTGACGATGCCAACCGGAATGATCACGCCTGGGATAATGTTCTTCGAGACGACGGAGGCCATCGACAGAACCAGCGCACCGGTCAGCGCACTGGCGGGCAGATAGAAGCGGTGATCTTCACCGAAAATCATGCGCGCGATATGCGGTGCCACCAGGCCGATAAAACCGATCGGCCCGACGAACGCCACCGACAGCGCGGAGAGAATACTGATGCGCAGCAGGGTTGCCAGGCGCAGGCGGCGCACGTCAATGCCGAAGCTGACCGCGCGATCTTCACCGAGGCGCAGCGCCGTCAGCTTCCACGAACTGAGCAGCGACAGCGGCACCAGAATCAGCAGCGCCAGGCACAGCACGCCCAGTTTGTCCCACGAGGCGCGCGCCAGGCTGCCCATCGTCCAGAAAACCAGTCCCTGTAGGGTGTCTTCGCTGGCGATAAACTGCATCATTGATACCAACGCGTTAAAGGTAAACACCAGCGCGATGCCGAACAGCACCACGCCAGAGGTGGCGACTTTGGTCCAGCGAGTGACCGCATCCAGCATCAGTGCGGCAAACAGAGCGAAGACAAAGGCATTGGCGGAGATAAACCACTGATCGGGAATGCCGGGAATGCCGATACCAAGAACAATGGCCAGCGCGGCACCGAAGGCGGCGGCGGAAGAGACGCCAAGGGTAAACGGACTGGCCAGCGGGTTATTCAGGATGGTCTGCATTTCGGCACCGGCCAGCCCCAGCGCGAGGCCCACCACCACCGCCATCAGCGCATACGGCAGGCGGATATCCCAGACGATGACTCTGGTACCGGCATCAACGGATTCAGGAGAAAGCAGGGTTTGCCACAGCGCGTGCAGCGTCAGGCCGGACGGGCCAAGGGTGAAATCAAGGATCAATGAGGCAACGATCGCCAGAAACAGCACTCCCATCATCAGGTAACGGTGCTTCAGTACCCGGTGGTAGCGCCCCATTGCACTGTCGGGTAGCGTTACTTCGGATAGCTTTACGGGCTCGTGGGTCACACTCATCTTCAATACCTGTTCGGGGGAAAGCTGGATCGTTCCCTGGCCGGGAGAAAGGCAAGATTGTAGAAAGTATGGAGGGAAAAATAAAGCGAATGATAATACTTATCAATAATATTTATCCTGCTGCCCGCGGATAAAAAAAGGCGCGAAAATCGCGCCTTTCAAATTATTCAGCAGTATTACTTATCTAATTTGGGAAATTCCATCTCGCTGTATTTCACAAAGCGCGTCTTGCGCGTCAGCTTAAAGCCGAACCAGATAATCAGGAACAGCGGAATGCCAATATAGGTTGCCGCCGCGCCGTACCAGTCAATGGTATCGGCGAGGAACGCCTGATAGTTCTGGCCCAGGGTGATGATCAGGCACAGCACAAAGGCAAAAATCGGCCCCAGCGGGAAGAAACCGGAACGGTAAGGCAGATCGGCCACATCGCGCCCCTGGGCAACGTAGCCCTTACGGAAGCGATAGTGGCTGATGGCAATACCCAGCCAGGCGATAAACCCGGTCATGCCTGATGTATTCAGCAGCCACAGATACACGGTCTGGTTGCCAAATATTGAGGTCAGGAAACACAGTCCGGCAATTACGGTTGTGGCGTACAGCGCATTGCGCGGCACCCCGCCTTTCGACAGCTTGCTGAAAATGCGCGGCGCTTTGCCTTCACAGGCCAGGGCATAGAGCATGCGGGTAGAAGCGTACATGCCGGAGTTACCCGCCGACAGCACCGCCGTCAGGATCACCGCGTTCATCACCGCTGCCGCCGACAGCAGGCCCGCGTGCTGGAAGACCAGGGTGAACGGACTGACGCTGATATCTTTAACGTCATTGCGCAGCAGGCTTGGATCGGTGTACGGAATGATCAGACTGATCACCAGAATCGCAAACACGTAGAACAGCAGAATACGCCAGAACACCTGACGCACCGCGCGCGGGATATTTTTACCCGGGTCTTCAGACTCACCCGCAGCAATACCGATCAGCTCGGTCCCCTGGAAGGAGAAACCGACAATCATCGCCACGCCGATCATCGCCGCAAAACCACCGGCGAACGGCGCATCGCCAATCTGCCAGTTATGCCAGCCGGCGCTTTCGCCACCGCGCAGGATGCCAACGATCATCGCCACGCCGACAATAATAAAGATAATCACGGTAGCGACTTTAATCAGCGAGAACCAGTATTCCGCCTCACCGAAGCCTTTCACCGAAATATAGTTAAGCAGGAAGATCACGCAGAGGAATAACGCACTCCAGATCCAGCCCGGAGTGTCCGGGAACCACCAGCTCATTACCAGCTGCGAGGCCACGAGGTCAACGGCGATGGTCACCGCCCAGTTGTACCAGTAGTTCCAGCCGAGAGCGAAACCGAAGCCTTCTTCTACGTATTTTGCACCGTAGGTGGAGAATGAGCCGGATACCGGCATATACGCGGCAAGCTCACCAAGGCTGGTCATCAGGAAGTAGACCATCAGGCCAATCAGCGCGTAGGAGAGCAGCGCTCCGCCAGGTCCCGCCTGAGAAATGGTCGCACCTGAGGCGACGAAGAGACCGGTACCAATTGAACCGCCAATGGCGATCATCGTTAAGTGACGAGCTTTAAGTTCACGCCTTAACCCAGGCTGTTGTGTTGTTTTTATGTCATGATCCATGTTTAATCGCTGTGCTTTTCTAAAATGAGGCGCGATTGTAACAAACTACCGGGGAGCGTATAGCGATAACGCGACGTTATAAGTTAGCTTCATGATCGTCCGGCGATCATTAGAATAAGACGTGATGATGACGGCAGCGCTGCGACGGTTTTCCCGCCGCACCAGCAATGACCACGACTCTTTACTCTTTGCAGTAGCTGAGAAAACGGCTCAGGGCTTTTGATACGTGCTTCTGCCGGTGGCAGATACGATACAGCGTGCGTTTTAATTTTGGCAACGGTACAGGCACTTCGACCAGCGTGCCCAGCTCCAGCTGCTCGGCGATGGTTCGGCGCGACAGGCAACTTATCCCCATCCCATGACGCACCGCGTTTTTTATTGCTTCGGAGTTGCCCAGTTCGAGTGCCAGATCGAACTGCGGCAGGTGTGAAAGCAGCAGATAGTCAACGATTTCACGGGTCCCTGAGCCCTGTTCGCGCAAGATCCACGGTGCCGCAGCTAGGCTTTGCAGCGTCACCGGATGGCTCAGAATGTCCGCACCCGGCGCAGCAAACACCACCAGCTCATCCTCCATCCACGGTTCGGTAATCAACTCGGGCATGTGGCATGGCCCCTCAATCAGGCCGATATCAACACGGAAATCAGCGACGTCATTAATCACCTCCTGGCTGTTCCCGACGCTCAGCTCCAGCGGCAACAGTGGAAAATCACGACGATAGTGGGCGATCATGCCAGGCAGCAGGTAGTTGCCGATGGTGCTGCTGGCGGCTATACGCAGGGAACCGTTACCTTCACGAAACAGCTGTTCGATCTCCTGCGCCTGTTCCAGCAGACCAACAGCACGTGGATACAGCAGGCGACCGTGCTCATTGATCACCAGCCGCTTGCCAACGCGATCGAACAGCTTAACGTCAAGCTGGCCTTCCAGATCGGCCAGTGCGGCACTAACCGCTGACTGGGAAAGGGCCAACACCAGAGAGGCCTGGGTCGTTGACCCGCTTTTGAGTACCTCGGTAAAGACTTCCAGCTGGCGTAAAGTAATGTGCATAATGCTTCCTTAGTCTAAAGATACTACCTTACATATCGTGCTGCGATTCCAGCCCTCCGCCGACGCCGCTTAACACTAATAGTGGTTTATAATAAATATATTATCAATTTCTCTTTTAAGCCGGATTCTTACATGATCTCTATGGCTTTTTAGGAGAAACCGATATGACCTACCATAAACCGCTACCTGTTGCCGCTAAGTTTATACCTGGACTGGCGCTGGCAGCAGGGATTGCTGCTCTGGCGACCGCCGCAGGAAGTATCCCCCAGCTTTCAAGTCTGGGTCTGGGCGCGCTGACGCTGGCTATCGTCTTCGGTATCCTTATCGGTAACACGGTTTATCCCTATATTACCCGGCCCAGCAACGATGGGGTGGGTTTCGCCAAACAAAAACTTTTGCGCACGGGGATCGTCCTTTACGGTTTTCGCCTGACCTTCCAGCAAATTGCCGATGTCGGCGTCAGCGGTATTGTGATTGATCTGCTGGTTCTCGGTTCAACGTTTTGCCTTGCCTGCTGGCTGGGGCGTAAAGTTTTTGATCTCGATCGCGAAACCGTCTGGCTTATCGGTGCGGGAAGCAGTATCTGTGGTGCGGCGGCTATTCTGGCAACCGAGCCGATAATAAAGGCCGATCCGGCCAAAGTTACCGTCGCCGTTGCCACAGTAGTACTGTTCGGCACACTGGCTATCTTTGTTTATCCTTTATTGTATCCGCTGGCGGCAGCACTGTTCCCCTCGGTGACCGCAGAAAACTACGGCATTTATATCGGCTCCACCCTGCATGAAGTGGCACAGGTTGTTGCCACCGGACATACCCTCGGTACCCTGACGGAAAATACGGCCGTGATTGCTAAAATGCTGCGGGTCATGATGCTGGCTCCCTTCCTGGTGCTCATCAGCTGGCAGATCGGACGCCTGCGCCCCGCTGCCGCCCACGATGCGCAGAAGTCAGCAGTCAGCTTCCCCTGGTTTGCCCTGCTGTTTATCGCTGTTGCCCTGTTCAACTCTTTCCATCTGCTGCCGGAAGAGATGGTCAGCGCGATCGGCCAACTGGATAACGTGCTGCTGGCCATGGCGATGGCCGCGCCTGGCCTCACCACCCGCTTTGATCATTTGAAACGTGCCGGGCTGCGGCCGCTGCTGTTGGGTCTGGTGCTGTTTATCTGGCTGATTGTGGGTGGCGGTGCGATTAACCTGCTGGCCGACCATTTGATGGCATAATCTGGCAGCGTTTCCGGTTATCATAGCCGGAGATGACCCAGGCCATTAACAGGAGAACGGCATGAAATTTATCGGTGCCCACGTCAGCGCAGCAGGCGGCGTGGATCAGGCGGTTAAACGCGCCTTTGAGCTGGAAGCAACTGCCTTTGCGCTGTTCACAAAAAATCAGCGCCAGTGGCGCGCAGCACCGCTGACGGACGAGGTGATTTCCGCCTTTCGCAGCGCCTGTGAGCAGTATAACTATGGCCCCGGCCAGATCCTGCCCCACGACAGCTATCTGATTAACCTTGGCCATCCGGTTGAGGAAGCCCTTGAAAAGTCACGCGCCGCCTTCCTTGATGAGGTCACCCGCTGCCAGCAGCTGGGTCTGACACTGCTGAACTTTCACCCAGGCAGCCATCTGCAGCAGATTAGCGAAGAAGCGTGCCTGAAGCGCATTGCGGAATCGATCAACATCGTGCTGGATCAGACTGAAGGCGTTACTGCAGTGATCGAAAACACCGCTGGCCAGGGCAGCAACCTCGGTTTCCGCTTTGAGCACCTGGCGGCGATTATCGACGGCGTGGAGGATAAATCCCGCGTCGGCGTCTGCATCGATACCTGCCACGCGTTTGCCGGCGGTTACGATCTGCGCACCGAAGAAGAGTGTGTGAAAACCTTCGAGGAGTTTGAGCGTATTGTTGACTTCCGCTACCTGCGCGGGATGCACCTGAACGATGCGAAGAGCGAATTTAACAGTCGCGTTGACCGGCATCACAGCCTCGGCGAGGGCAATATCGGCAAGACGGTATTCAGCTGGCTGATGAAGGATGCGCGATTTGACGGTATTCCGATGATTCTGGAAACCATCGATCCGGAGATCTGGAAAGATGAGATCGCCTGGCTGAAGTCAGAGCAGAAGTAAAAAGCAGAAGTAAAAAAACGGCCCCGTCATCACGAGGCCGTTTTTGCTATCTGGGCCAGCGGCTTTCACCCTGGCCCGACTTAAGATTACGCTTTTGCCATTTCTACTTCCGGGCGCTTCAGCATCGCGTAAGTCAGACCCGCCACCAGCGTACCGACGATAATCGCCATCAGGTAACCCAGTACCGGAGTGATCGCACCCGGGATCAGCAGAACAAACAGGCCGCCGTGCGGTGCCATCAGTTTAGCGCCAATCGCCATGGAGATGGCGCCGGTTACCGCGCCGCCAACGATACAGCATGGCAGTACACGCATTGGGTCGCGGGCCGCAAACGGAATTGCACCTTCAGAGATAAAGCACAGCCCCAGAACCAGCGCCGCTTTGCCGCCTTCCTGCTGACCCTTGTTGAACTTTTTACGTGCAACAATCGTCGCCAGACCCATTGCCAGCGGTGGCACCATACCGGCCGCCATAATCGCCGCCATCGGTCCGTAGGTTGAGGAGCTGAGCAACCCAACACCAAAGGCATAGGCCACTTTGTTCACCGGGCCACCCATGTCGGTACACATCATACCGCCAAGAACCGCACCCAGCAGTACCGCGTTCGCCGTACCCATGTTAGCCAGCCAGGAGGTCAGACCTGACATGATACCGGCAACCGGTTTGCCCACCACGTAGATCATCAGCAGACCGGTGATCAGGCTGGCGACCAGCGGAATAATCAGAATCGGCTTCAGCGCTTCCATACTGGTTGGCAGCTTCACTTTCTGACTGAGGAACTTCGCCGCATAACCGGCAATGAAACCGGCAATAATACCGCCGAGGAAACCGGCGTTGATGCTGGTGGCGATCATACCGCCAATCAGGCCCGGGGTCAGACCCGGACGGTCAGCGATCGAGAAGGCGATAAAGCCAGCCAGTACCGGCACCATCAGCGCAAACGCACTGCCGCCACCAATCTGCATCAGTGCCGCAGCCAGCGTGCCCTGCTCTTTAAACGCGGTGATACCGAACGCGAACGACAACGCGATACTCAGCCCCCCCGCAACCACCATCGGCAGCATGTAAGACACGCCGGTCAGCAGGTGACGGTAAGCGCCGGTTTTCTCTTTCTTGTCTTCACTCTGTGCGGAAGACTGGCCGCCCTGCGGCTGATAAGGCTTGGCTTCCGCCACGGCTTTATCCAGCTCCTGCGCGGTTTTCTTCAGCGCCAGTCCGGTAGAGGTACGATACATCGGCTTACCGGCAAACTTCGCCAGGTCCACTTCGATATCCGCCGCGACGATAACCAGATCGGCCGCCGCGACTTCTTCCGGGGTGATGGCGTTGCCCGCACCGACGGAACCACGCGTTTCAACCTTCACCCACCAGCCGCGCTTTTTCGCTTCGGTATCGATGGCTTCTGCCGCCATAAAGGTGTGCGCCACGCCGGTCGGGCAGGCGGTCACCGCAACAATACGTTTCGGGCCAGCGGCAGGCGCAGCCGCTTTCGCTACGGAAACCGGTGCCTGGTAAGGCTGGGCGTCGGTCTGCGCTTTCGCCAGCACGTCGGCAGGCTGGCGCAGCAGCTGTTCGATATCCGCCAGATAAATGGCTTTACCGTTCAGGGTGCTGTCGGCGGGAATGTTTTTACCGGCAACAATCACCTGGTCTGCTTCTGCCGGATTATCGGTCAGCGTCAGTCCGGCACTTGCCGCAGCGGCGGTAGTGATATTTTTTGCCAGATAGCCCGTTGCCAGCCCCAGCGAAGAATCTATGATCAGCAGCGTTTTCATTATGCGTCTCCTGCTGTTAATGATGGAAAGGTTGTAGGTCGACTCGCGCCATCATTGCGGCCAACTGGGTACGATCGGTAACGCCCACATTGCTCTGGCTGACGGCCATTGCCGCCACGGCGGTTGCAAGACGCAGGGTGTACTCGCTGGATTCACGCATCAGCAGGCCGTAGATCAGCCCGCCAACCATCGAATCACCGGCACCCACGGTGCTGACAACTTCACAGGCAGGTGGTTTTGCAATCCATTCGCCTGAAGCATTCACCCACAGGGCGCCTTCAGCACCGAGTGAGATCACCACGTGAGCAATACCCTGCTCACGCAGCAAATGTGCTGCTTCAATCACATCTTGTAGTGCCGGTAACTTGCGGCCAGCCCAGATTTCCAGCTCGCGGCGGTTTGGTTTCACCAGCCACGGCGCGGCTTTCAGACCGGCAACCAGCGCCTCGCGGCTGCTGTCGAAGATGATGCATGGGCAGTGAGTGCGTAACGTGGTCATCCACTTGGTAAAGGCTTCCGGATCGACGCCCGCTGGCAGGCTACCGCTGACGCAGACCATATCGAACTGGCCGAGCCAGGTCAGGGAATCGGCGGTAAAGCGGTCCCAGTCCTGCCCGGTCACTTCAAAGCCGGAGAAGTTCAGGTCGGTGACGTCGCCGCCCTTCTCGGTCAGCTTAACGTTAATACGGGTACGGCCTTCAACCACCTGGAAGCGGTTGGCAATGCCTAAGTCGCTGAACAGATGCTGGAAGCCATCCTGGTTTTCTTTACCGAGGAAACCGCCGACGGTCACATCAATGCCCAGATCTTTCAGCACTTTAGCAACGTTAATGCCTTTACCGGCCGCGTGCAGCCCGGTAGTTTTCACAAGGTTAACTTCACCGCGTTCGATTTCTGGGGTGTAACCCACCAGGTCGTAAGCCGGGTTCAGGGTAATGGTGGCAACGCGTCTGCTCATGCTGCCCCCTCGCCCAGACCCGAGGCGATGGCTTCACCAATCGCATCCAGTGCCGTGCGGGCATCTTCACCGCTGGCGGTAAAGCGCAGGCGATGGCCTTTTTTCACGCCGAGCGCCACGACTTTCATCAGGCTGCGGCCGTTTGCCGGTTTACCGCTGCCGTCAAGGTTAGTCACGGTTACGTCGCAGTTAAACTGTTTAATCACGCTGACCAGCGCGGTGCCCGGGCGGGCATGCAGGCCATGTTCGTTACGAATGGTGAACTCTTCGGTCAGCACGTCGGCCTGCTCGGACACTTCGCTGGTCAGCAGGGCAAGAATGCCCGCCGCGTCGGCTTTCAGCAGACGTTCAGCTTTCTGCGCAATCAGCAGATCGCTCAGGTAGTTCAGCACGGTTAGCGGCTGGCCGTCGGCAACAGCTACGGTGATCAGCAGTGACGCGCTTTCACCATTGACGTCGATCGGCGCGGCGGCACGGCTGACGGCCACGCCGCTGCCCAGATTGCCGGTAGTGCTGTCACTCAGCCAGATGCCCTGCCCCAGGTTCAGCGGTTTAACACCGATGACGCTGCTGACGAAGGACGCATCAACCGCACCAGCCTGCTGCAAACGACCGGCGTTCAGCGCCTGAAGCGTCATCAAATCGCTGGCGGCCACGTCGGTGGCAATCAGCGAGGTATCGAATTTGAACTCAGCGCCCTGCTTTTCACCCATCAGCAGGCTGCGCAGCATTTCCGCTGAATCGGTGGTTTTCAGCTGTTCAGCCACGCTGTCATCGCTCAGGACGTGAGTCAGTTGACGCAGTAGCGCCAGGTGCTCATCTGATTTCGCAGCGATGCCGATGACCACGTAGGCAGTCTGATCTTCGCCCCAGGCGATGCCCTGAGGGAACTGGAACACCTGCACGCCGGTTTTCAGAACCAAATCGCGGGTGTCAGTGGTGCCATGAGGAATGGCAATACCGTTACCCAGGTAGGTAGAGGTCTGCTGCTCGCGGGCCAGCATACCGTTAACATAACCTTCGCCCACGTTACCGGCGGCGGTCAGCGCGGCGGCAACCTGACGAATGGCATCTTGTTTGTCGGACGCCTGCGCGCCGGGCTTAATGGCGTTGAGTTCTAACTGGAACATGGTTCTCCTCGCTGCTGAATTTGAATCGTTTCAGCTAATTTGAGAAAAAAAGCGCTATCCCTGAGCAAACAACCTGCGGAGACAACGCTGAAACGTTTCAAGGATTGTGGTCGTTAATGAGGTGTTGTGGCAAGTTTTACTGTAAACGGCATAGCAGATTTTTGACGGTCCGCACATTTTGTTGAGATTTGTCACAGAAAACCCCCGGCGTTAAAGCTTTAGCTGAAGGGGTGCTGAAAGCAGGGTGATTTATCGGGAAAAGTGCTGAAGAGAAGTTAAGCAAGGGGCTTGATGGCCAGATAAATCGATCAGGGAGCGCGGGCTAAAAGACGATGTCTTTGCGCAATTAAGTAAAAGAATGAGACGAACCTTAATTAAGGTGCCGTTGCGGCTTCCAGATTCACCAGATAGGTCATCGCGTCAAGACTGTTTGTGCCACACATATCCCGCGAAGGCTGTAATCCACCGCACACCTTCGGTCGCAGCGGCGAGCCAAAAATATTGCACAAATTACGATCGTTAAGCTGAATACAGCGGGTGTTGGCCGGTTTGCCGTTGGGCATGCCCGGGATCGGGCTGGAGATGGAAGGCGCAATACAACAGGCTCCACAATCAATACGGCATTCCATAAGAAAATTCTCAGGCTGATCAGAGTGCGCAACAATAGCAGAACGTACGCCTTAACGATACCGGCTTAACGTTCCCCTACGCATTATGCAATGGTCACTATCAACGAAATACGATTTAGCCCCCCGCCCTTCTCGTGCTAGTAATGTCGCCGCGTCTGGTGTGCTGCGCGCACGACACAAACAAACGCCTTTATTCAAAACATCATGGAGTGATGAGATGGCAGGCAACCGCAATGACCCAGGCTGGCAGGACTATATGGGTGATTTCCTCCGCGGCGACATTGGGATCAATCAGCTGAAGCCACAGCATGCCTTTTTTGATGCGCTCGGGCTGGAGAAAGCGCTGAGCGATAATAGTTATTATCATGCGGTACTCACCCTGAGCGAAGCGAAAAGCGTGCTTGAAGACCTCGGTTACCGCCACCGCCGTCCCGCCGATCCGGAAAAGTCCAGGAGCTATCTGTTCTCGCGCAATCTGACACCCTCAGCGGGGCGGATATCCCCCGGAGAAGCGTTTGCCAGAGGTATTAACCTGAAGAATACAACCTCATCCGTATTTACTGTTACCGACTCTCTCTCCACCTATGCCGGTAATTTCCACGATGTATGGGGTTTATATGAGGTTATCCAGGAATTTAAAATTTTTGGCATTACCGCTAAAGAGTTCACCGCCGACAACGGGAAAAAATTCATCCATATCTCCGGCTATGCCGGGCTGCGCAGAATTATTACCGGCACGCGGTACGGAGCCAGTCACCCGCAAATACTGGCGATGGGGATCGGGCAGCAGGGCCTGGCCGCATCGTTGGTCAAAGGCGCGAAGTCCTGCATCTACTTTGCGGCTGGCTACCGGATTATCGAAAGCATCTTTAAAAGCGATTACACCCTGTCCAATTTCCTCGGCAATATCACGATGGATATGGCCAAGGTGGCGATAAGTGCTGCGGCCTCATTTGCAGTAGGGACTTTTCTTACTGCTGTGGGATTTGCGGGGGAAGTATTATAGGCGTCGCCTTGTTAGTGGTGGGCATAGGCATAGCAGCTACATTCTTTCTTAGTGTAGTTGACGAAAAGTACCAGATAAGTAACAAATTAATAGCATTACTCAGAGAAGAGTTCAGAAAAAAAACCAGAACGCCTGAGCAAAACCTTCAGCCATCTTTTAACACTCTTTTTAAATAAAAATGAAGAATAACTATCTGAAAGCATTAACATCAGCCATATTTTTATTGATTTTTACTGGACTCTTCATCTACGTATCAAACAACTTACTTAAAATCATAAAAATGGAGGAAAAAATAGATTTTTCGTTTAAAATGCTCCTCGTCGAATCTTTATCTCCAATAATTATTTATGCTCTCTACTATTGTGTACACTTCTTCATTTTTAACAAAAAACCAAAATATGGTGATGCAATATCGAAATTTTTAATGGTTGCAGGCGTAGCACTCGCCATCCTCAGCATTCCGGGCTGGTTTTACATCGACTATCACCTTGAACATTCGGGATACTATATTTGCAAGCAGACCAACTACAGTTTCCCTGCAACCTACGTGACTGATTTATCGCTCTGCGATCTGCAGTAGTGCCTGCCCTCCACGGGTACTGCCGCTTTATTAGCAATGCTGCCCGCTTTTTTCATCTGAAGCTACGGACGCCTCTTGCCTGAAAGCCCGGGCGCGAGTACCTTGTCGCGATAAATTTTCCTCTCTTCCATGTGAGATCCGTTTTATGCCAAGAGCGAACGAAATCAAAAAAGGTATGGCCATCAGCTACAACGGCAAACTGCTGTTGGTAAAAGATATTGATGTGCAAAGCCCAAGCGCACGCGGTGCGTCCACGCTGTACAAAATGCGCTTCACGGATGTACGCACCGGGCTGAAGGTTGAAGAGCGCTTCAAAGGTGATGACATCCTCGATACCATTTCCCTCAGCCGCCGCCAGGTCACCTTCTCTTATATAGACGGTGATGAATACGTCTTTATGGATGACGAAGATTACACCCCGTACAACTTCAAGCAGGATCAGATCGAAGACGAACTGCTGTTCCTGCCGGAAGGCGGCATTCCCGGTATTCAGGTGCTGACGATGGATGGCCAGATCCTGGCACTTGAGCTGCCGCAGACCGTGGATATGGAAATTGTTGAAACCACGCCGGGTATTAAAGGAGCCTCTGCCAGCGCCCGTACTAAGCCGGCAACGATGAGTACCGGTCTGGTTATCCAGGTACCGGAATATCTCAGCAACGGTGACAAGATCCGCATTCATATTCCCGAGCGTCGTTATATGAGCCGCGCAGACTAGTTCTGTCGGACAGGGGCAATGTGCAATGACATCGCCCTTTTTGTTATGTTATAACAAGAAAAAACGCATCAACTGGAGCAATGATGACCCGGGTAAACCTGATCACCGGCTTTCTTGGCAGTGGAAAAACAACGACGCTGCGCCATTTACTGGCCAATAAACCCGACGGTGAAAAGTGGGCGGTGCTGGTCAACGAGTTTGGCGAAGTGGGCATTGACGGAGCGCTGCTGGCAGAAACCGGTGCCGTGCTGAAAGAGATCCCCGGCGGCTGCATGTGCTGCGTTAACGGTCTGCCGATGCAGGTCGGACTGAATATGCTGCTAAAACAGGCGAAGCCGGACCGGCTGCTGATTGAACCGACCGGCCTGGGTCATCCTAAACAAATCCTCGATATGCTGTCGGCCAGCGTGTACGAACCCTGGATCGATCTGCGCGCCACGCTCTGCCTGCTCGATCCGCGCCAGCTGCTGGATGAACGGGTGGTGGATAATGAAAACTTCCGTGACCAGCTGGCCGCTGCCGACATCATTATTGCCAATAAACAGGATCGCTGGGACGACGCCAGCCGCCAGGCGCTGCTGAACTTCCAGCAGCAGTCAGCCTCCGGCCGCACGCTAGTTACCACCCAGCACGGCGAGATTGATGCGGCGCTGCTGGACACCCCTCGCCGCAATCTCCGCGAGTTACCTCACCCGGCACATCACCACCACAGCACGGCACCGTCGCGGCTGGCGGCACTCAAGTCTGACGACAACATGCCGTGGCGGAGAGCGCTGAATGAGGGCCAGGGATACTATGCCTGCGGCTGGGTTTTCAACGGTGATACGGTGTTTGATACCATCGGCCTGCTTGAATGGGCGCGCCTGGCGCCGGTGTCACGAGTGAAAGGCGTTATGCGCATTGCAGAAGGTATGGTCAGCATTAATCGTCAGGGGGCCGACTTCCATATTGAGACCCGCAGCGCCGAGCCGCCGGACAGTCGTATTGAACTGATCGACGATGCGCGCGCGGATTGGAACAGTTTGCAAACTTCTTTGTTGAAACTTCGTTTACACTATCAGGGATAATCTACGCCGCGACTTAGCTAATGACATTCTGGGATTTATGACGACTAAACGCTTACTGACCATCCTTTTACTCAATGCGCTGGGGTTAATCCTTTTTTTCTCCTGGTATCTACCCGCAGGCCACGGCCAGTGGTTTGCCATCGATAAAGGGATCTTCTACTGGTTTAATGACCGTATGGTGACCAGTAAACTTCTGCTGTGGCTGGTAGCCATCACCAACTTCCGCGCGTTTGACGGCGTCTCCCTGCTGGCGATGGGTGGCCTGTATCTGCACTTCTGGCTCCGCGAAACCCCTCAGGGCCGCCGCAGAATGCTGGCAATCGGCATCACCATGCTGATTACCGCCGTGGGCCTGAACCAGCTCGGCCACCTGATCCCGGTTTCACATGCCAGCCCAACGAAATTCTTCCCGGACGTGCATCACGTCTCGCAGCTGACCGGTATTCCGACCAAAGACTCCTCGGCGGACAGTTTCCCCGGCGACCACGGCATGATGCTGATTATTTTCGCCTGCTTTATGCTGCGCTATTTCAGCCGCCGCGCGTTTGCCCTGGCGGTGCTGATCGTACTGGTGTTTGCAATGCCGCGCGTGATGATTGGCGCGCACTGGTTTACCGACATTGCCGTGGGCTCTCTTTCCGTGGTGCTGGTTGGCATGAGCTGGTGGCTAATGACGCCGGCCAGCGACTATCTGGTGAACTGGCTCTATCGTCATTTACCGGGTAAATATAAACCGGCCAGGTAATTCCCCTTATAAACCCGCTGTAAATTCCGCATTAAGGATAAAAATTTTTCTTATCTTTAATGCGGATGAGAAATCAATTAGCACGCTAACGTTGTAAATCACTCAGAACATTTCATTATGTCCAGGCAGGCAAGCTCAACAAGGTAACCGACTGTCATTCTTTGAGATTATTCCTAATCTCACAGCCGCTATGCCTGCTGCCACAAAGCTGTGCTGTCTGCAACGCTAGAACCGCCAATATTGTCCGATCTCTAACCAAATGCGTATCTGGTTATTTCACATCAAAAAAACCTATAAAAAAGTACTTAAAACCCCTCGCCATGTGCGTTGTAATGGGGTAACCTCGTTTCCGGTTAGGCAAAATGGGTAAAATATTTCGGTCTGTTACATTTTAAAACGTGCTCGCTAACACATTTTAAAGATTCCGAAATTGTCATCTTGTGATGCGCTAATTAATCTCGTTTCGTTTCGCATTTTAACTAACGACTCTGTCGTTAAGGACTTCAAGGGATTACAAACATAATGGTCAAGTCTCAACCTATTCTGAGATATATCCTGCGGGCAATCCCCGCCGTCGCATTTGCGGCACTTTTGTCAGCATGTAGTTCGAACAGCGGGCACAATGTACAAACTGATACTCATGCAGTTAAAGACCAGAATGGTTTTTTACTTCAAGCGTCTCAGGATGAATTCGAACGGATGGTTCAGAACGTGGATATTAAATCCCGTTTAATGGATCAGTACGCAGACTGGAAAGGCGTGCGTTATCGTTTAGGCGGTACCAGCAAACGTGGCATTGACTGCTCGGCCTTTGTTCAGACTACGTTTCGTGAACAGTTTGGTTTAGATCTTCCTCGTTCAACTTATGAACAGGAAGACAGCGGAAAGAGTATCCAGCGCGCGAAACTGCGCCCGGGTGATTTAGTTCTGTTCCGCGCAGGCTCTACGGGGCGTCATATCGGTATTTACATCGGTAATGACAACTTCGTACATGCATCGACCAGCAACGGCGTGATGATTTCTAATCTCAACGAGTCGTACTGGAAAAATCGCTACCGCGATGCACGCCGGGTTCTGAGCCGAACTCAAAGCTGATTTCATCCGTTGAAGTCTGCGAAACACGAGAGAAAAAGACGCTGCGACGGCAGCGTCTTTTTTCGCCTGTTTTTCAGCAAAAAAACTATTGATAATAAAAAGAATATGAAGACAGAAACTCGCCGCCGTTATATCCTGCATTGCTTACACCAGAGAAGCTGTTTGTTACTAATAAATAATATAAAACCGGCTATAACGGGAGATATCACCCCATGCCACTGCCAACAAACGTCACGCGACTGGTCCCCCAGCAGCGCAAGATAGTCTGTCTGAGTGCCGCCATTGGTTTTATTTTTTTTCTGTTGTTTATCGTTATTACCCTGAGTATCACCTGGAACCGCTATTCCGAAAGCCACAACCGGCTGGCTGACTACACGCAAAGCTATATCATTAACCTTTTCGGTGAACTTCAGCAAACCCTACAACCTTTACAGGCCGCCGCCAGTATTGCCAGCTGCGACCAGGTTCGTAATGACCTGGTCCAGCGTGCCGCATTCGCTCCTAATATTCGTGCCATTTTGCTGGTCAAAAACGGCGTGGCTTTCTGCTCCTCCGCCACCGGACCAATGTCGCTGGCGGTAAAAAGGATTTCCCCATTAACCGATATCGCTAAACCGCTGGATATTCGCCTGATCCCGGACACGCCAATGGTTTCGGGCAAACCCACAATTGCCATTTGGCTGTCCGATGCCAATCACCCATCCTACGGCGTATTTGTAACGCTGGACGTCAATCTGACGCCGTATCTGCTGCTGACGTCTCGTCATCTGGAGATTGCCGGCATAGCTATCGCCACGAAAGATAACGCGCTAACCACCTGGAATGACGGAGTGGTCAAGCCTGCGGATTTGCCGCAGCATCCGCTGCGTACGATTGCCATTTCCGGATACCCCCTGACGCTTTATTTCTATGGGGAAACGCTTCCTGCTCGCGATGTTCATGTCATTCTTCTCACCGGACTGTTACTCAGCATCATCACCGCCTTTATCTGTTTCCTGGCGCTTTTGCTGCGCCAGCGCCAGGGAAAAGAGATCCAGCTGGGCATGAAGCGGGGTGAATTTCACGTAGAGTATCAGCCGGTCATAGAAGCCAGTACCGGGCGAGCTTACGGGCTTGAAGCCCTGTTGCGCTGGACGCATCCCACCGAGGGCCGAATACCGCCTGACTCGTTTATCAGCGACGCCGAAGGACAAAACCTGATCGTTCCGCTGACCCGGCATTTATTTCAGCTCGTTGCACGGGATGCACACCAACTGTGCAAAACGATCCCTGCCGGCACGCGTCTGGGGATTAATCTTTCCCCGCTGCATTTAAGCTATCCGACTTTTCGTCAGGATGTGCTCGATTGGCTGGAAGCCATGCCGCAAAATCATTTCGACTATATTTTTGAAATCACCGAACGCGCTATGGTGGACGACAGCAGCGCGGATGAAATCTTCAACTGGATTCGCCAGCAAAATATTAAAATTGCCATTGATGATTTTGGCACCGGCCACAGCGCGCTAATCTATCTGGAAAAGTTTAAATTTGATTACCTGAAGATCGATCGGGGTTTTGTTCTCAGTATTGGTACGGAAACCGTTAATTCCCCGGTGCTGGGCGCCGTGCTGAATCTGGCGCAAAAACTGAATCTGAATACGGTGGCCGAAGGCGTGGAAACCACCGAGCAGGCGCTGTGGCTAATTAATGGCGGTATCAGCCATATGCAGGGTTATTTATTCAGCCGACCGCGCACGGTACCACAGCTGGTGGACTATTTTATCGACCAGGCTGCGCCAAACGATCGCACCGTACTGGCCGGTTAGCATCAACTGTCAAAACGGGTAAAAAGGCTTAACTATCATTGCGCCCGGTTAGCTTTACTGTCAGTCTGACTTGCCTGTCTTTTTCAATTACCTTCGGGAGCCTGTTAAACCATGATTGTGCGCATTGTTGCCCTTGCTTTATTCAGCCTGACCGCAGCCTGCGCGCAGGCTGAAAATATTAATGAGAGCTACAGTTTTGCCCAGCTTGGTACCGCAAAATACGCCACAGGCTTCACGCATTTTGATTACACCAACCCCGCCGCGCCAAAAGGCGGCAGTATTACGCTCTCTGCGATTGGCACCTACGATAACTTTAACCGCTATGCCATGCGCGGCAGTCCCGGCGCGCGCACAGAAGCACTGTACGACAGCCTGTTCACCTCGTCCGAAGATGAGGTCGGCAGTCTCTACCCGCTTATTGCCGAATATGCCCGCTACCCCGACAATTATCGCTGGGTTGAGGTGGAGATTAATCCACTGGCACGATTCCAGGACGGCTCGCCGATTACCGCCGCCGATGTCGCCTTCACCTTCAATATGTTTATGACTCAGGGCGTGCCGCAGTATCGCGTGTATTATAAAGGCGTCACCGCTAAGGCGATTTCCCGTCTGACGGTGCGTTTTGAACAGCCGCAGCCCGACCGCGACAAAATGCTGTCGCTGCTGTCATCACCGGTGTTCCCTGAGAAATTCTGGAAAAATCGCAATCTGGGTGAGCCACTCCCCTACCCACCGCCGTCCAGCGGACCCTATCGTATTACCGCCTATAAAGTCGGCCAGTCAATCACCTACTCGCGGGTTAAAGACTACTGGGCGGCGAATCTGCCGGTGAATAAAGGGCGTTTTAACTTCGATAAAATCCGCTACGACTATTATCTCGATGATAACGTGGCCTTCGAGGCATTTAAGGCCGGTGCGTTTGATTTCCGGGCGGAAGGTTCGGCAAAAAAATGGGCCACGCAGTACAGCGGTAACAATTTTGAACGCGGCTATATCGTCAAAGACCCGGTTCCGAACACCGTTGCTACCGACACCAACTGGCTGGCCTTTAATATTCAGCGCCCGCAGTTTACCGATCCGAAAGTGCGTGAGGCGCTGTCGCTGGTATTTGATTTCGACTGGATGAACAAAGCGCTGTTTTATAACGCCTATAAACGGGTCGATAGTTATTTCCAGAATACAGAATACGCCGCCCGCAACTATCCAGATGCCAGCGAACTGGAAATACTTGCTCCGCTAAAGGGGCAATATCCCTCTGAAGTCATTGATAAAATTTATCAACCACCCACAACTGACGGCAGCGGCTACGACCGGGGTAAACTCTTACAGGCACTCGATCTGCTCAAACAGGCTGGCTGGGAGCTGAAAAACCAACAGCTGGTTAATGTTAAAACCGGTAAACCGATGCGTTTTGAGCTGCTGCTGCGCAGCGGCGGCAACGACCAGTGGGTGCTACCATTCCAGCATAATCTGGCACGTATCGGCATTAACATGGATATACGCCGGGTGGACAGTTCGCAGTATCTGTCCCGCCTGCGCAGCCGCGATTTCGATATGCTGCCCTCTCGCTATGCGGCTTTCGCTACCCCCGATACCGGCCTGCAATTTTACTGGGCCAGCAGCTATATCAACTCCAGCTATAACTCACCGGGCGTCAACAGCCCGCTGATTGATAATCTGATTGAACAGATCAATCAGCATCAGGGCGACAAACCAGCGTTGATCGCCCTTGGGCGTGTACTGGACCGGGTGCTGCTGTGGAACTACTACATGATCCCGATGTGGTACAGCGCCAGCGATCATTATGCTTACTGGAATAAATTCTCGATGCCGACCACTCGCCCAATCTATTCGCTGGGCTTTGACAGCTGGTGGTACGATGTCAACAAAGCCGCACAGCTGCCGGCGCAGCGTCGTTAAGGAGCCTGACTGTGGGTGCGTATATTCTTCGTCGCTTACTGCTGATCATTCCCACTCTGTGGGCGATTATCACCATTAACTTTTTTATCGTGCAGATTGCACCCGGTGGTCCGGTCGATCAGGCCATTGCCAATATTGAGTTTGGCCAGACCACCGGTTTGCCCGGTGCCGCCGGGGATAACGCCTCCCACGCGCGCAGTTCGCTGAATGCCTCCCCCGGTGACGGTCAGTATCGCGGTTCCCGCGGCCTGGACCCCGAAGTCATTGCGGAAATTACTAAACGCTACGGCTTTGATAAACCGCTGCATGAACGTTATTTCACTATGCTGTGGAACTATCTGCGCTTTGATTTCGGCGACAGCCTGTTCCGCAGTAGTTCAGTCATACAGTTGATCAAAGAGAGCCTGCCGGTGTCGGTGACGCTGGGACTGTGGAGCACGCTGATTATCTATCTGGTTTCGATTCCGCTGGGTATCAAGAAAGCGGTGCGTAACGGCAGCGCGTTTGATATCTGGAGCAGCACGGCGATTATCATCGGCTACGCCGTTCCCTCTTTCCTGTTCGGTATCATGCTGATTGTGCTGTTTGCCGGGGGCAGCTACCTCGACTGGTTCCCACTGCGTGGGCTGGTCTCACCGCAGTTCGACAGTCTGCCGTGGTATGGAAAAATCACCGACTATCTCTGGCATATCACCCTGCCGGTGCTGGCGACGGTGATCGGTGGCTTTGCGACATTGACCATGCTGACTAAAAACTCGTTTCTTGATGAGATCCGCAAGCAGTACGTCGTTACCGCACGAGCCAAAGGGCTGGACGAGGAGAAAATTCTTTACCGCCACGTTTTCCGGAACGCCATGCTGTTAGTGATCGCCGGCTTCCCCGCCACCTTTATCAGCATGTTCTTTACCGGCTCGCTGCTGATTGAGGTGATGTTCTCGCTTAACGGCCTGGGGCTGCTGGGCTACGATGCCACTATCCAGCGCGATTACCCGGTAATGTTCGGCACGCTGTACATTTTCACGCTGATCGGGCTACTGCTGAATATCATCAGTGATATCACCTACACGCTGGTCGATCCACGTATTGATTTCGAGGGGCGCTGATGAGCCATTTAAATCCGATTAATCAGGCTCGATGGACGCGGTTTAAAAATAACCGTCGCGGCTACTGGTCGCTGTGGATCTTCCTGGTGTTTTTCGTGCTTTGCCTCGGCTCCGAACTGCTGGCGAACGATAAGCCGCTGGTGGTGCACTATCAGGATCGCACCTACTTCCCGGTGGTGGTGAACTATACCGAAAGCGATTTTGGCGGGCCGCTGGCCACCCCGACAGACTATCAGGACCCATGGCTGAAGCAGCGGCTGGACAGCGCGGGCTGGGCTATCTGGGCTCCAATCCGCTTCGGCGACAACACGATTAACTTCGCCAGCACCCGCCCCTTCCCTTCCCCACCTTCGCTGGAAAACTGGCTGGGTACCGATGCTAACGGTGGTGACGTGCTGGCGCGCATTCTTTACGGCACGCGAATTTCCCTGCTGTTTGGCCTGATGCTGACGCTATTTTCCAGCGTGATTGGCATTATCGTCGGCGCAACCCAGGGCTATTTTGGCGGTAAAGTCGATCTGTGGGGACAGCGTATTATTGAGGTGTGGTCGGGCATGCCGACGCTGTTCCTGATTATCCTGCTCTCCAGCGTAGTGCAGCCCGGCTTCTGGTGGCTGCTGGCGATCACCGTGATTTTCGGCTGGATGAGCCTGGTCGGCGTGGTTCGCGCAGAGTTTCTGCGCACGCGTAACTTCGACTACATCCGCGCCGCGCAGGCGATGGGGGTCAGCGACTGGCGCATTATGTCGCGCCATATGCTGCCGAATGCGATGGTCGCCACGCTGACCTACCTGCCGTTTATTCTTTGCGGATCGATCACCACGCTGACCTCGCTGGACTTCCTCGGCTTTGGCCTGCCGATGGGTTCGCCATCACTGGGTGAACTGCTTCTACAGGGTAAAAATAACCTGCAGGCGCCGTGGCTGGGGCTGACCGCCTTCTTCTCCCTCGCGATCCTGCTATCGCTGTTAATCTTTATTGGTGAAGCCGTGCGCGACGCCTTCGACCCGAGCAAGGTACACTGATATGGCGCTACTTTCGATTCAGGATCTGAGCATTGCTTTTCGCCAGGGTGGCGTGGAGCGGCGCGTGGTGGACGGGCTTTCGCTGTCGGTAGATGCGGGTGAAACCGTAGCGCTGGTCGGCGAGTCAGGCTCCGGTAAGAGCGTCACTGCGCTGTCGGTAATGCGGCTGCTGCCAACCCCGCCGGTCGTGTATCAGCAGGGCGATATCCAGTTTGCCGGCCAGAGCATGCTACACGCCGACGAGCGCACCCTGCGAGCCCTGCGCGGCAACCGTATGGCGATAATATTCCAGGAACCGATGGTCTCGCTGAATCCGCTGCACAACATAGAAAAGCAGCTGTATGAAGTGCTGTCGCTGCATCGCGGGATGCGCCGAGAAGCCGCACGCGCCGAGATGCTCAGCTGCCTGGATCGCGTCGGCATCCGCAATGCCGCCCGGCGATTAAATGATTTTCCCCACCAGCTTTCCGGCGGCGAGCGCCAGCGCGTGATGATTGCCATGGCGCTGCTGACTCAGCCGGAGCTGTTGATTGCCGACGAACCGACTACCGCGCTCGACGTGACGGTACAGGCGCAGATCCTCGTCCTGCTGAAAGAACTGAAGCAGGAGCTGAATATGGGCCTGCTGTTTATCACCCATAACCTGAATATTGTGCGCCAGCTTGCGGACAGCGTAACCGTGATGCGCAACGGCCAGGCGGTGGAACACAACAGCACACAACAGCTGTTCCGCGCGCCGCAGCACCCTTATACCCGCCAGCTTCTGGACTCCGAACCGGAAGGCCGCCCCGATGCCGCTGATGTCAACAGTCCACCGCTGCTGAAGGTTGAGAATTTACAGGTGGCGTTCCCGATTAAAAAGGGGCTAATGCGCCGCACGGTGGACTTCAATCACGCGCTGAGGTCGCTGAGTTTTACCCTGCATCCGGGTGAAACACTCGGTCTGGTTGGGGAATCCGGCTCCGGCAAAAGCACTACCGGGCTGGCGCTGCTGCGGCTGATCGCCTCAGGCGGCGAAATCTGGTTTAACAACCAGCCGCTGCACCAGTGGAACCGCAAACAGATGCTGCCGGTGCGGCCACAAATCCAAGTGGTGTTTCAGGACCCTAACTCGGCGCTGAATCCGCGGCTAAACGTGCTACAGATTATCGCCGAAGGACTACAGGTTCATCATCCCGAACTCGATGCCGGGCAGCGGGAGGCAAAGGTGATTACCGCCATGCAGGAAGTCGGGCTGGACCCCGAAACGCGCCAGCGCTACCCGGCAGAGTTTTCCGGCGGCCAGCGCCAGCGCATCGCCATCGCCCGCGCGCTGATCCTGCAACCACAGCTGATCATTTTGGATGAACCGACCTCGTCACTCGATCGTTCGGTGCAGAAACAGATCCTCGCCCTGCTGAAAAAGCTACAGCAACAGCACCGGCTGGCCTACATCTTTATCAGCCACGATTTGCAGGTGGTGCGTTCGCTTTGTCATCAGGTGGTGGTGTTGCAGCAGGGAGAAGTGGTCGAACAGGGGGAATGTGAGAAAATCTTTAATACTCCACAGCAGGAATACACTCGCCAGCTGCTGATGCTGGCCTGATTACGATATTGACGGATGAATACTGGCTTTATCACGACGTTGACGTGCTGATACTGGCTTAATTATGACGTTCAGCGACTAAGGCAGGCTGAATCAAAACGTCTGGCAATGGAGACAATCTTGATCGCGGCATTGTGCAATTTAACCTGACCTAATCGCGGCATTCACCGGCAAAGGTTTCAGCGATGCCGACGCCGAAATTTTTCAGCCGACAGGTGGTGGTACTCTCATCCTGTCGATGAACAAACAGGCACGGCTCGCCTTCCAGTTCCAGCACGGAACACTCCAGCTGCATATCAGCCAGTGCCAGTTTGATGTTCTGCATGATTTCCCATGCAGAATCGCCGTTGTGGCTCAGCAGGCGCAGTCCGATCAAATCGTCATCGCTGTTTAACACATTGGCAGCCTGAGGTTCTACGGTGAAGCCGACAGGCCCACCGCAGCGTCGATAACTGGCTGGCAAACGATGTACCACTGAATGTTGTAATGTATTCAACATTGTCCCCCCAGAGTTACTTTTAAACAATTTTTTCACAATTATTTTACAAGGTAAATCATCAATTGTGGAAATAACTTTAACGTACTGATAAACAGCATAATTTATCTTTTTCAGGCGTACTCACCTGACTTATCCACATTTTTATAGTCTTTTTTTGAGAGGTAACTCTCATTTATTCGCTATATTTACCGCGTTACCCTCGGGGTAACAACCGTTTTCGTAGTAATATTGTTACTTTTTCAGGGTTGGTATTTCACAAATAATCAACAGAACGGTGCTGGTGTCCGGTGCCTGACAAGAAGTATCACTGCCCGGCTGCAGTAAGGCGTGTCGGGTACGGAAGGGAAACAGCCCGCGCACAGGCTCGATGAACGATTCCAAAATCGATGTCTGAAGCGGATTTATGTATTGCAGCAGGTGCCCCGTACCTGAGCACCGGGCACCGGGAATACCACCGGGCCAAAAGCGGCCCGGCAGCAGAATCAGGCGGACTGAGCGTGACGCGGGCGCGCCGCATAGAGGAACAGGACAACCGACAGCGTAGCGCAAATAAAGATTGCTGTGACCATCGGCCACGCGCTGTTAAACGTCATGGTGGACAACAGCGCCCCGGCCAGCGCGCCGACGCCAAAGCGCAGCGTACCCGCCAGGGAAGAAGCGGTTCCTGCCATATGGGGAAACTCATCCAGAATCACCGCCATCGCATTCGATGACACCATCGCCACACAGCCGATAAACATCGCCACGCCGAAGACCAGCGGCAGGAAGCCCAGATCCAGCGCGCTGACCAGCAGCAGCCAGACCGCCATGGTGAACTGGACCAGTAAACCGAAACGGAACATCGCCAGCGGACCAAAGCGGCGCACGCAGCGGCTGTTCAGCAACGTCATCAGGAACAGGAACACCACGTTCAGCGCAAAGTAATAGCCAAAGTCCTGCGGCGAAATATGGTTCAGCTCGATGTAAACGAACGGCCCGGCGTTCAGGAAGGAGAACAGCCCGGCAAAAGAGCAGCCGCTGGCCAGCATATAGCTGAACACACGCTTATGGCGAAACAGTGAAAGGAAATTACCCAGCGTGGTACGCAAATTAAACCGCTGGCGCTTTTCCTTCGGCAACGTCTCCTTTATCTGGGTTACCACCAGCAGCGTAGTAATAATCGCCGCCACGGAAATCGTCCAGAAAATGGCGTGCCAGCTCCAAATCAGCAGCAGCCAGCCTCCGACGATCGGTGCCAGCAGTGGCGCAACGGTCGTGACCAGCATGACAAACGACATCATGCGCGAGAACTCCTCTTTCGAGTAGCTGTCACGCATCAGGGCGCTGATCACCACGCTTCCCGCCGCCGCCGACAGACCGTGCAGAAAGCGCATATTGATCAACTGCTCAATGCTCTGCGAAAGTGCGCAGGCGGCGGCAGCTACCGCAAAGATCAGCGTGCCTGCCGCAATCACCGGCTTGCGGCCAAAGCTGTCCGCCAGTGGTCCATAGATAAGCTGGCCAAGTGCAAAGCCAAGAATATAGGCGTTGAGCGTCATCTGTACGCTGCCCGCCGACACGCCAAACTCGCGAGCAATCTGCGGCAGCGCAGGCAGATACATATCTATCGACAGCGGCATCAGCATCGCCAACAGACCGAGGATCACCACCAATCCTACGGAAGAATTCTTATCCTTTGACACTCACTGCCCCTTTGCAATTATTGTCCGCTAGCGCGCCAGCCCAACGCTGGCCACTTCTTCCTCGGTCAGCGCGCGATACTCACCCGGCTCCAGATCGGCATCCAGGCTGATATCGCCAATGCGCTCACGGTGCAGTTCCACCACGCGGTTCCCCACCGCGGCGAACATCCGTTTCACCTGATGGTAACGACCTTCGCTGATGGTCAGGCGCACGTGATGTTCGTCGAGCGCTTCCAGCACCGCCGGTTTGGTCAACGTTTTCTCATTGTGCAACTGCACGCCTTCGGCAAACTGCTGCGCCGTGTCATCACTCAGCGGCTGCTCAAGAGTAACCAGATAGGTTTTCTCGCAGTGGTGGCGAGGAGAAGTAATACGGTGCGACCACTGGCCGTCATCGGTCATCAGGACCAGGCCGGTAGTATCAATATCCAGGCGTCCGGCGGCATGCAGCTTATAGGCGGCCGGTTCGGCAAGGAAATACAGCACGGTAGGATGATCGGGATCGTCGGTAGAACACACATAACCCACCGGCTTATTCAGCATGAAATAGCGCGGCCCCAGCTGCTGCTGCAGCGGATTACCGTCAAACTCCACCAGACTTTCCGGGGTCAGTTTAAATGAGCCATCGCGCACGACTTCGCCGTCAACGGTCACTCTTTTTGCTCGCAGCTCACGTGCGGCGATGGCGCGGCTGACTTCCAGCTGCTGGGATAAAAACTTATCAAGTCGCATTAACTCTGCACTGCCTGTATTTGGGAATGAAAACTGACGATTAACGTCTTGTGATGTGGCGCGGAGCGCTCATCCAGAATGGAACCCACAGTATAGCGGGAGAAGTCCTGGCATCACAGGGGGAATAGCCCTCATAACGCCCTTTCATGGCATAATAGCCAAATATTTTTCAGGCTGTGAGTATTCATGTCTTTTACCCTACGCCCCTATCAACAGGAAGCGGTGGATGCCACCGTTAGCTACTTTCGCCACTCCGCCGAGCCTGCGGTCATCGTACTACCAACCGGCGCGGGAAAAAGCCTGGTGATTGCTGAACTGGCCCGCGTTGCGCGTGGCCGGGTGCTGGTGCTGGCTCATGTCAAAGAGCTGGTCGCGCAGAATCATTCTAAATATCAGGCATATGGATTGCAGGCGGATATCTTTGCCGCCGGACTACAGCGAAAAGAGAGCCAGGCAAAGGTGGTGTTTGGCAGCGTGCAGTCGGTGGCGCGCAACCTCACGCAGTTTGACGATCGATTTTCTTTACTGATTGTGGATGAGTGCCATCGCATCAGCGATGCCGACGACAGCCAGTATCAGCAGATTATCAACCAGCTGCGCCAGCGCAATCCGCAGCTGCGCCTGCTCGGCCTCACCGCCACGCCCTACCGGCTGGGCAAGGGGTGGATCTATCAGTTCCACTATCACGGCATGGTGCGCGGCAGCGAGCAGACGATGTTTCGCGACTGTATCTATGAGCTGCCGCTGCGCTATATGATCAAGCACGGCTTTCTGGTACCGCCCGAGCGGCTGGACATGCCGGTAGTGCAGTATGATTTCAGCCGCCTGCAGGCGCAGGAAAATGGCCTGTTCAGCGAGGCCGATCTCAATCGCGAGCTAAAGCAGCAACAGCGCATCACGCCGCATATCATTCAGCAGATCGTCGAATTTGCTCAAGAACGCCAGGGCGTGATGATCTTCGCCGCTACCGTTGAGCATGCCAGAGAAATTCTCGGCCTGCTGCCGGACAGTAAAGCCTTAATCAGCGCCGGAACGCCCGCCACCGAACGCGACGCGTTGATTACCGCCTTCAAGGCGCGTGAGCTGCGGTATATGGTCAACGTCGCGGTACTGACCACCGGCTTTGATGCGCCCCACGTCGATCTGATTGCTATTCTGCGCCCCACCGAATCGGTCAGCCTTTACCAGCAGATTGTCGGCCGCGGACTGCGCCTCAGCCCGGGGAAAAGCGACTGCCTGATCCTCGACTACGCCGGTAATCCCCACGATTTATTCACACCGGAAGTGGGGACGCCAAAAGGGAAAAGTGACAATAAACCGGTGCAGGTTTTCTGCCCCGGCTGCGGTTTCGCCAACACTTTCTGGGGGAAAACCACCGCCGACGGGACGATTATTGAGCACTTTGGCCGCCGCTGCCAGGGCGTGCTGGAGAATGATGAAGGCAACCGCGAGCAGTGTGACTATCGCTTCCGCTTCAAGAACTGCCCGCAGTGCAACGCCGAAAATGATATTGCCGCCCGTCGCTGCCGGGAATGTGACACTATTTTGGTCGATCCCGACGACATGCTGAAAGCCGCACTGAAGCTGAAGGATGCCCTGGTGCTGCGCTGCGCGGCGATGGTGCTGGAGGCTGGCAGTGATGAGCACGGAGAATGGCTGAAGGCCCGCTACTTTGATGAAGAGGCTACCGAGGTGAGCGAGCGTTTCCGGCTGAAAAGCCCGGCGCAGCGCACTGCCTTTGAACAGCTGTTTTTGCGCCCCCACCAGTGCGCGCCGGGCGTGCCGCTGAGATGGAAAACAGCCCAGGATATCGTCACTCTCCAGCCGCTGCTGCGCCATCCCGATTTTGTTGTCGCCCGCAAACAGCGCCATTTCTGGCAGGTGCGGGAAAAAGTCTTTGATTACCAGGGACGTTTTCGCCGGGCTAATGAGCTGTGCTGAGTTTATTACGTTGCCCGCAGCGGCAAACAGGGCTATAATGCCGCCCGCTTTTGCTATGCAAAAGCTGAACAATCCTCCTGCTGCTGGGTCGCCTGTAGCAGGGACAAAAACTGAAGAGACTTTAAAATGTTCACTATCAATGCAGAAGTACGTAAAGAGCAGGGTAAGGGTGCGAGCCGCCGCCTGCGTGTAGCTAACAAATTCCCAGCTATCGTTTACGGTGGCAAAGAAGAAGCTATCGCTATCGAACTGGACCACGACCCCGTAATGAACATGCAGGCTAAGCCTGGTTTTTACGAAGAAGTGCTGACTCTGGTTGTAGATGGCAAAGAAATCAAAGTTAAAGTGCAGGCTGTTCAGCGTCACCCGTTCAAGCCAAAACTGCACCACATCGACTTCGTTCGCGCTTAATCGCTCGTTCGTTACAGATGTAAAAGAAACGCCGCATATGCGGCGTTTTTTTTATGCAGAATTCAGGCAGACCTGAAATCAGATCCACCCTATGCGGCTACTTACCGCTGGTGCGGCGCTGCAATTGATCGCGCAGATTGGGCGGCGTGCCCTTAATGGTCAGCGTATCGGTAGTCGGGTCCCAGAAGATACGCTCGCCTAACAGCATCGCATCAAAGTTCAGGGTTAAGCCACCGCCGCTGCCGGCAAATTTAGTCAGCTGGCGCAGAGTGCTGCGATCCGCCGGGAAGCTCTCTTCCAGCTCGTAGCCCTGCTCGGCGGTAAATGCCTGGAAGGTTTTTTCACCCAACGGTGCCAGTTCTTCAGATAAGCCCTGAAGTTCGATCTCTTCGCCTGCCTGCAGCTGCTCATTACAATAACTGTAAACCTGCTGACGGTAGTTCTGGCGTTCGTTTTTATCGAGGCTGGCTTCCGCGCAGTAATCATCCACCGCCTGCAACAGCCCACGGTTTTGCGCTTTGGTGTCCAGACCGACGCTGGCCCCCAGGAAATCCATAAAGAAGTCGGCGACTTTGCGCCCTACCCGCCCGCGCAGGAAGGTCAGATAGCGGGTCGATTCCGGGTTAGCTTCCCACTCGGTCAAATCGACACGCGCCACGATATCAGCATGATTAATATCCAGGAACTGCGTGCTGCTGATATCCAGCTCTTCGTTTACGCGCATACTGTTCTGGCTGCTCAGCACGGCAATCAACAGATAGTTCACCGCCAGGTAGCGGTACTGACCAAACAGCACCACGCCACTTTCCGCAAAGGGGTATTTACCCAGCTCATCGCGCAGACGACCGGTGGCGGCACGGCTGAAAGCCAGAAAATCATCCTCGCCTTTGCGGCAGTTGCGCAGCGCATCAGCCAGTTCGCTCTCTTCATTGAACAGGCCATAAGCTTTACTTTTGGCGCTGTAAACGCGATGCAGCTCTTCCATCATGGCGGTGACCGCCGGGGTGGACGGCAGCAGCGAATCACGCAAAACCAGATCCAGTGTCTGTTCGTCACGTTTGATCAGCTGGTGAAGGGCAATCTGGTCGATATCCAGACTCATGGTAGACTCTCCTTTTGGCACAGGCGCGTATTCAATCACCGAGTGCTATTTCGATCAACCAATGGCAATAACATTAACCGATTGCTGACGATAAAAATGCAGAAAAAAACGCGCTGTTACGTTAAAATGACGCCTTTTAAATCTCAGTAAAATAGACGCTATGGCACAATCATCCCGTTACAGTAACGAACGCGTGGAAAAAATCCTCGCAGAACTGGTCCAGGTGCTGGAGAAAAACCAGACCCCTACCGATCTTTCCCTGATGGTTTTGGGAAATATGGTGACCAACCTGCTTAATACCAGCGTTGCGCCTGCGCAGCGCCAGACCATGGCTCGTTCGTTTGCCGAAGCGCTTCAGGCGTCGGTACGCGAAGATAAAGCCCACTGATGAGACGACCCTGATTCCGTTATGGTAACAAATCGGCAGCGCTACCGTGAAAAAGTCTCCCAGATGATAAGCTGGGGGCACTGGTTCGCCCTGTTTAACATCATTTTTGCGTTCATTCTGGGTAGCCGCTATCTGTTTGTTTCCGACTGGCCAACCTCGCTGGCCGGTCGGATTTATGCGTTTAGCAGTTGGATCGGGCACTTTAGTTTTCTCGTTTTTGCCGCCTATCTGCTGATCGTTTTCCCGTTGACCTTCGTGGTGATGTCGCAGCGGCTGTTACGCTTCCTGTCGGCGATCATTGCCACCGCGGGACTGACGTTAATTCTGGTGGACGGTGCGGTTTTTGAACGCTTCCACCTGCACCTGAATCCTGTTGTCTGGGAACTGGTGATTAACCCCGATCAAAGCGAGCTGGCGCGCGACTGGCAGCTGATGTTTATCAGCGTGCCGGTGATATTCCTCGTGGAGATGCTGTTTGCCACCTGGAGCTGGCAGAAGCTGCGCAGCCTTAACCGGCGCAGCTTCGGCAAACCGCTGGCGGCGCTGTTTATCAGCGCTTTCTTTGCCAGCCACCTTTTATATATCTGGGCGGATGCGAACTTCTATCGCCCGATCACTATGCAGCGTTCGAATCTGCCGCTTTCCTATCCAATGACGGCGCGACGCTTCCTGGAAAAATACGGCCTGCTGGATGCGCAGGAGTATCAGCGCCGCCTGGTGCAGCAGGGTAATCCTGAGGCGCTGTCGGTCGCCTACCCGCTGAGCGATATCACCGTCAGCGATCGGGGCACACGCAACAACCTGCTGGTTATCACCGTCGATGGGCTGAATGAGGCCAGCATGCCTAAAATGCTGCCGAACCTGACGCGCTTCGCCGAAAGCAATGTGCGCTTCAGCCAGCACTTCAGCTCCGGCGGCACCGATGACACCGGTCTGTTTGGGCTGTTTTATGGTATTTCGCCGAGCTATATGGACGGTGTGCTGTCATCTCGTATCGCCTCAACGCTGATTGGCACGCTGGGCCAGCAGGGATACCAGTTTGGCCTGTTTGCCAGCGACGGCTTTAATTCACCGCTGTATCGCCAGGCGCTGTTGTCTGATTTCTCTCTGCCGGAAGCACGCGAACAGAGCAACGATCAGACAACCACCCAGTGGCAAAACTGGCTGAACGGTCACAGGAACGATAGCAGTCCGTGGTTCTCCTATCTGTCGTTAACCACCGTGGATAACAGCGGCGGGGATAATTCCGATAAGCAACGCCTTCGCCGTTACACCCGGGCCGCTGCCAATGTCGATCGACAGATACAAAACGTGCTGGCAACGCTGGAACAAAAAGGGTTGTTAGACAGTACCGTGGTGGTGATTACCGCTCAGCACGGTGTGGTGCTGGAAGGCGATAATAATCCGGGCAATCGCGCGGCTCTGCAGGTGCCAATGATCGTTCACTGGCCGCAAACTCCCGCACAGACGGTGAATAAACTAACCGATCATCAGGACATTATGGCAACTCTGATGCAGCGTCTTCTGCACGTGAATACGCCGCTTGCTGACTATTCGCAGGGGGAAGACTTGTTTTCTGCGAAGCGTCGCCATAACTGGGTGGCAAGCAGTATCAGCAACCATCGCCTGGTGATTACTACCGCCGATGAAACATTGCTGCTGGATAACAATGGTAGCTACACGGCATGGAATTCGCAGGGTGAAAAGCTGAAAAACCACAAGCCGCAGCTCGCGCTGCTGCTTCAGGTGCTGACCGATGAAAAACGATTTATCGCGAACTAGCTGTATAAATATAACGCAGTCAAGATGTTAGCTACTTGCATTCGAAGGCCAGTTCAGTAAACTATGCTGCAAATATCGGCACGTAGCGCAGCTTGGTAGCGCACGGTCATGGGGTGTCCGGGGTCGGAGGTTCAAATCCTCTCGTGCCGACCAAATACCTTAGAAAAACCAGCCTCTTACGGCTGGTTTTTTTGTGCCTGAATTTTGTACGGGGAGTTAATGGGGAGAAATGGGGGGAGAAACCCGGTAAAATCTTCATGTGGTGACCGCCCGAACGTTGGCTGATTATTGTCGTTAACAAATAAAACTATCAGAGTCACCTAACCCATCACAATCACGCCCTGCATCCACAGGCTAAAGACTAAGATTATTTAGCCTGTGCAATCGTTCAGTTTGATTGAAATCCACTCTACTTGTGAATGTAAAAGGCCTCGGCTTAAAAGAGGCCTTATATGGTACAGGCCAGCACAATTCACTGACGCAGTCATCTTCTGGAAAAGAACACAAATATCCCATCGGTGATCTTAACCATACCAAACATGCTCAGAACGGTTATCACCAGATTAGAAAGCTCGCGTGGGGCTGCATAAAAGGTATTTTCAAATACCCCCGCCCCATTCAGCAAGGCCGCCACAATCAGGATGGATAGAAATAATATTATGCCCCTGAATATTTTTCGTTTCATTTTCAAGCCTTTAAAGGATCATCACCATGAACAACCACCATTATTATTGCCGCAGTTTGAATTTGAGTTACTCCCGTTATTATTGTTTGAGCCGGAACCGCTCTCAAAACATCCGCCAGCCAGCGCACCACCAGCTAACCCTAAAGCCAAACCGCCTAGTCCACCGATGGATCCAGCAATCATGCCACCGATGATTCCATTGTTACAATCCGTGACGTAGTTACTATTCCCGTTCTGATTTCCTCCTCCAGACCCTGATTGGCTACCTCCCTTTCCAGCTCTGCCCGCAGCACTGTAATTATCATTTCTACCACCAGAACCGGTAACAGATTCCATTTTTAAAATATTTAGCGCCATCATATTTATATATCTTTTATAAGGAACTAGTATTAAATTCAAACTGCAACCAAAGAATACATTCATATTATTTAAAATCACAAGATATTTAACTGGAAACAATCAATGAAAAAAACAATTAAATATCAAAAAGATAAATTCATGACAGTCTCATAAAAATCAATTACACATAAAAATAAGCTATTTTTTACAAAAATAATTGAACACTATCACAATTACCAAACCCTAATACATTCGACCTTTAAATCGAATAACTAATAAATCAATGCGGTACGGGATATTATCGCATCCAGAATCATAACGAGGGATATTTATAGAAAATAAAAGTCAGACTCTTCACATGCCTACCCAATAATTGATAAAGTCCGCCCGTTAAGGCGGATTTTATCAACTCGAATCACGCCGACGCCCTCTCCACCAGCGCAGGCGGCACGATGATGTTCTGCACTTCCAGATTCTGCCCGCCGATACGCAGCAGCAGACGCCGCGCCGTAGCGTGGCCGATTTCACGCGCGGAGTTGGCAATTGAGGTTAATGGGGGTTCGGTCAGCTCGGACTCGGGAGCGTCTTCCATGCCAATCAGGGCGATTTTTTGCTGGAAGAAACTGTCAACTGCCCCGCCGCCAACTTCAGCGCCGGTGCGCAGCACGCCAAAATAAGCCCCCAGCGCCACGGAAGATTTATGGCAGACGATGGCGCTGATTTTTGGATAGTGGGAGAGCAGCCGTTCCGTCGCATCCGCCGCACACTTTTGCTGATAATCGCATTCGATAATCCATTCCGTGCGGAACGGCAGACCGTATTGCAGAAGCGTGGCGCAAAAACCGCCGAGCCGTTCGGCGCGGGTCAGTGAGTTGCTGAGCCCTCCGAGATAGGCGATCTGCTTGTGCCCCTGCCTTATCAGGTATTCCGTCGCCATTTTTGCCGCCAGCATATTGTCGGGGCGGACCACGTCAACGCCGTCAATGCCGCCGGAACGGGTGGCGCAAATCAGCGGCACGCCCTGCTCTTCGGCCTTTTCCTTCAGGCCGCTCATTGTCCCTTCACCGCCGGCAATCACAATGCCGTCCACGCCGTGCGTCAGCAGCGTATCGAAGCAGCGCATCAGACCTTTTCCCGACACTCCGCTTTGCAGCAGGAACAAAACCTTGCCCTGCGCTTCAAACATTTCGCTGAGGCCAGCAGTCATTTCGGCGTAAAACGGCTCGCAGATGTCGCGGACAATCAGCCCGACCACGCCGGATTCCCCACCGCGCAGCGTACTTGCCTGACGATTACGCACAAAACCCAGTTCATCCACGGCGCGGTTAACCCGCTCAGCCGTTGCCTGAGAGATACGCCCCTTGCCGCCCAGCACCAGTGAAACTGTGGTGACAGACACACCGGCGTGGCGGGCCACATCGATAATCGTGATCTTTTTATGGTTCATCGGACTTTATCGTTCATACCGGACTCCACGAAACGGCATCGCTCCTGGCCGCCATTATACGTACCCGGAAGCAAAAAATTAGTCTGGTCAGAGAGTTATATATGATTAAGCAATTTTAGTAAAACGTTAAACCGTTTTTTAAATCCCATTATGACTGGAATGATCAGATAGTGTGAGCTTGAACACACATTATTTTGGTAAAACGTTTTATCTTAACCGCAAGCAACACAGGGCCTAACAACACCATTGGGGAGCGGGTATGCCTGCACATAAAAAACAACGTTTCACACTCTGGGAGTTCTTCCAAAGCCTGGGTAAAACTTTCATGCTGCCGGTCGCGCTGCTGTCGTTTTGCGGCATTATGCTGGGCATTGGCAGTTCGCTGAGCAGCCGCGATGTCATCACCCTGCTACCGGTGCTGGGCAATCCCGTTCTTCAGCTGATTTTCGTCTGGATGAGCAAGGTTGGCTCTTTCGCCTTCAGCTTCCTCCCGGTGATGTTCGCTATTGCGATTCCGTTGGGGATGGCGCGCGAGAATAAAGGCGTTGCCGCCTTCTCCGGCTTCGTTGGTTTCACCGTGCTGAATCTGGCCGTTAACTTTTATCTGACCGCCAACGGTACGCTGCCCACTACCGATCCGGCAGTGCTGAAAGCCAATAATATCCAGATGATTTTGGGCATTCAGTCCATCGATACCGGGATTCTGGGCGCGGTGATCGTGGGTATCATCGTCTACCGCCTGCACGAGCGTTTCAATACCATTCGCCTGCCGGACGCGCTGGCCTTCTTTGGCGGTACCCGCTTCGTGCCGATTGTCACTACAGTAGTACTAGGTCTGGTCGGTTTGTTGATCCCACTGATCTGGCCGTTCTTCGCCGCCGGGATTACCGGCCTTGGCCGTCTGATTCAGGGTGCCGGTGTATTTGGCCCGATGATTTTCGGTTCCGGCGAACGCTTCCTGCTGCCGTTCGGGCTGCAGCACATTCTGGTGGCGCTGATCCGCTTTACCGAAGCGGGCGGAACATTAGATGTGTGCGGTCGCGAAGTCAGCGGCGCGTTGACCATCTTCCAGGCGCAGCTATCCTGCCCAACCACGCACGGCTTCTCTGAAAGCGCCACGCAGTTCCTGTCGCAGGGCAAGATGCCGGCCTTCCTCGGTGGCCTGCCGGGTGCAGCACTGGCGATGTACCACTGCGCGAAACCGGAAAACCGTCATAAAATTAAAGGCTTGCTAATTTCCGGTGTGGTTGCCTGCGTGGTCGGTGGTACCACTGAACCGATTGAATTCCTGTTCCTGTTCGTGGCACCGGCGCTGTACGTGATCCACGCATTTTTGACCGGGCTGGGCTTCACCATTATGTCGGTACTGGGCGTGACCATCGGCAATACGGACGGTAATATCATTGATTTCGTGGTCTTCGGCATCCTGCACGGTACCGCCACCAAGTGGTATCTGGTGCCGGTTGTTGCGGCCATCTGGTTCGCGGGTTACTACGCCATCTTCCGCTTCTCGATTACCCACTTCAATATTAAAACCCCGGGCCGCGAATCGGACAGCCTGCCAGCTGCCGCTGCCGTGCCGTCCTCCAGCAAATCGGGCTACAACGTGCCGGCTATCCTTAATGCGCTGGGTGGAGCAGGTAATATCGTGTCACTGGATAACTGCATTACCCGCCTGCGCCTGTCGGTGGCGGATATGACGCTGGTGGACGATGCCACGCTGAAGGCTAACCGGGCGATTGGCGTGGTGCATCTGAATGAACACAACCTGCAGGTGGTGATTGGCCCGCAGGTGCAGTCGGTGAAAGACGAGCTGGATGCAATGATCCGCGCGGCGGCCCGCCCTGCGGCAGCGGAACCCCTCGCCGTATCATAAAACCTTCAACGGGCGGCTGCGGTCGCCCTTTTCTGCTTTATTCAGGGAGTGAAGCGCATGCCTTTTGATTTCTCCACCGTCACCGACCGCCGCGGCAGCTGGTGCACCCAGTGGGATTACGTCGCCGATCGCTTCGGCAGCGCCGATCTGCTGCCGTTCACCATCTCGGATATGGATTTCCCCACCGCGCCGTGCATTCTTGAAGCGCTGCAGCAGCGCCTGCAGCATGGCGTGCTGGGCTACAGCCGCTGGCAGCATGCCGACTTTCTCGGCGCGATTGCCCACTGGTTTCAGCAGCGCTTTCACAGCCGTATCGATCCCGAAACGGTGGTCTACGGCCCTTCGGTGATCTACATGGTGGCCCAGCTGATCCGCCAGTGGAGCCAGCCCGGCGACGGTGTGGTGACCTTCACCCCGGCCTATGATGCGTTTCATAAAACGGTGAACGGCAATCAGCGCCGCCTGCTGCCCTGCCCGCTGATCAAACAGGGCAACGACTGGATCATGGATGCCCCCCTGCTGGAAAGTCTGCTGAAACAGCCCACCTGCTCGGTGCTGCTGCTGTGCAGCCCGCACAATCCGACCGGCAAAGTCTGGACGCGGCCGGAGCTTGCGCTGGTGGCTGAACTTTGCAAACGTCACAACGTCCGGGTGATAAGCGATGAAATCCATATGGATATGGTCTGGGGTGACAACCGGCATACACCGTGGAACGAGGTGGCACACAGCGACTGGGCGCTAATGACTTCCGGTTCCAAGAGCTTCAATATTCCCGCTTTGACCGGGGCTTACGGCCTGATCGCCAGTAAAACGTCTCGCGATGCCTATCTGCATCAGCTAAAAGCCTGCGACGGACTCTCTTCCCCGGCGGTACTGGCCGTTCATGCCCATGTGGCAGCCTATCGCGCCGGCGGGCCCTGGCTGGATGCCCTGCGCGACTATCTGCAGGATAATCTGCGCTACGTGGCCGATCGGCTGAATCATGCCTTCCCGCAGCTTGACTGGCAGCCACCGCAGTCAACCTATCTGGCGTGGATCGATCTGCGCCCGCTGGGCATTGACGATCGCCTGCTGCAAAACGAACTGATCGAGCATCAGAAGGTCGCGATTATGCCCGGCTATACCTATGGTTCAGAGGGCAACGGTTTCCTGCGGTTGAATGTCGGCTGCCCGAGGTCGAAAGTCGAAGCGGGGGTGGAAAAATTAATCGCTGGCCTTGAGGCGCTAATCCGGCACCGTTCGGGAAACCCGCCCGGGCTGAGCGGGGGGATTACGGACGCCTGAGAGCTAAGGTGAAAGAGCGATGCCAGACGTCATCAGCCACGCCCGCCGGCTGAATTACAGCACGTTGCAAAATTTTGCAGGTTACATCGCATATTGTCAGCAACCCGTTTGAGTGAAACAAAACTGTCACACAAATATCATACGCTGTGGATACACTTTTCATCGCACTGTGTACAACAGGATGACTAACATGCCGACAGTAAAAGCGACAAATTTCAAAGATGCAGAAGAACTGCTTCATTCGGGGATCCGCAAAGTAGAACTGGCCTACGACATCGGTAGCGATGACTTTTTCCGTCTCGCCAGCCACTGGTGCACCCGTGGTGCCAAAATATCCAGGGGTAACGAGCATTTTGTGGTGTCGATTAAAAATCTCGCCATCCCACCGAACCACTGAGTCTGACCGCACGACTTTGATATCTGGCCACTAACCTGTTTAAATTGCGTATCATCTTTCAACCGGTTAGTGGCTATGTTTTCAGTAAACCTGCCCGCTCTGCCTCCGTTTATTACCCGTGCGGTTCTCAGCCCACTCGCCGATTATCCCGATATCCTGCTGCTTGATGTCCATTTTGACGACGCGCATTTCAATAACTCCCTGTTCAACACGCTGAGCATCCCTGTCCCCGTCAGACTGCAAAATGCGGTGAACAAGCGCCGGGCGGAATATCTCGCCAGCCGCTACTGTCTGCAGCAGGCGCTGAGCACGCTGGGCGTTGAGCAATTTGTTTTACACAACGATGAACAACGCGCCCCGCTGTGGCCTGCCGGAGTACGCGGTTCGCTCTCCCATACGCGCCAGCGCATCTGCGCACTGCTGACTCGCCGCCACGACGTGTTGCCGGGCATCGACTGCGAACAGAGGATGACGGAAGAACACGCGTCAGAAATGGCCCATATGATCGTAAATCCCACGGAGAAAAGGCTGTTAGAACAGCTTGAACTGCCTTTGGCCTGCGCGCTGACGGTGGTTTTTTCGGCGAAGGAGAGCCTGTATAAGGCGATATGGCCCGAAGTGCGGCGTTTTATGGATTTCAGCGCGGCGGAGGTGGTCGGCTGGGATACAAACAACAGGCTAACGCTGCAGCTGGCCGGGACCTTTTCTGCGGAGTTTTATGCCGGAAGAGAGTTTACTGCCGAAGTTAAGCTACAGCCCGATACGGTTTTAACCTGGGTTATCGGGCTGCAGGCGTCATCTGCATAGCTTAGTTTCCGTCACGCGGGCTGCGGTCGTTCAGCTGCGGCAGATTGTGCAGGTCCACCCCATACAGTTCCACCATCGGGATCATCGCTTCAACTACCCGGCAGCTGTCCAGCGTTGCCATTCCGGCTGGTACCTGGAAAAAACGGGTAAAATGCAGCCATATACCTTTCATAAATCGCTCCTCTGCGTTGTGAAAGGTTAGTAAACCTGACTTTATCCCCGCCGCAAAATATCCATTTCGCACAGCCTTTGCCAGCCGCTGGTAATAGCCGCTTATCCCATTTGATAAATGATATATGCCAGATTTGTTGTTTTACTCTCTCCGCAGCTCCCTTCAATAATTGCCGGCAACTGAAGCGCATTAAGGATTAATTATGGCTTATCAATTGAGCCTGCTGGATAAAAGTCCGGTAGCAGAAGGTGAAACGCCTGCCCAGGCACTGGCAAGGACATTACTGCTGGCGCAAAAAGCCGAAGAGTGGGGCTTTCACCGCTTCTGGCTGGCTGAACACCACAATACGCAGGCTCTGGCCAGCCCGTCACCGGAAGTGCTGATCGCCTGGATTCTGGCCCACACCCGCTATCTGCGCGTCGGTTCCGGCGGCGTAATGTTGCAGCACTACAGCCCTTATAAAGTGGCGGAAAACTTTAACCTGCTGGCCTCTCTGGCCCCGGACCGCGTCGATCTTGGCGTGGGCAAAGCGCCAGGTGGCCTGCCGCTGTCTACCCGCGCATTGCAGCAAGGTATTAACGCCGAAGCGAAAGGCGATTTTTCCAGCCAGCTCCGCGCGCTGGAAGGCTGGCTGAGCGCCAGTGCCAGCGACAGCCAAACCGAAGACCAGCTGCTGGCGACCCCGGTTCCTGCTCGCCCGGCTCAGCGTTTTCTGCTGGGTGCCAGCGAAGGCAGCGCGCAGCTGGCCGCCGAGCTGAACTGGCAGTTTGTTTTCGCCGCGCATCTTAACGGTAACCGCCAGGAGCTGGAGCAGACGCTGGCAACCTATCGTCGTCTGAGCGGCGGACAGTCGGCGCTGGTAGCGGTACAGGTGATTGTGGCTGAGTCAGCGGCAGATGCCGACCTGCTTGCCGCCGATCTTCAGCACTACCGTGTTCATGTGGAAAACGGCCAGAGCGTGACCGTTGGAACCATTGCGCAGGCGGAAGCCTTTATTCGCCAGGCGAACGCCACGGATTACCGCATTGAACCGCGCGAAGCCGCAGTCATTAAAGGCACAGCCGAACAGGTTCATAACGAGCTGGAAGCGCTGCATCAGCAGTACGGCATTGAAGAGTTTGTTATTGATACGCCGGTCAGCAGCGGCGCGGCGCGGGTGAAATCGCTGGAACTACTGGCCAGCCATCGCCTGGTCGCCGCCTGAGGAGCACAGCACAATGAGTCAGAATCTTGGACAACAGTTAATCGCATGGCGACGTGAACTGCATCAGTTCCCCGAGCTGTCCAATCAGGAATTTGCCACCACTGAACGCATTCAGGGCTGGTTACGCGGTGCAGGCATCGAGCCGCAGCCGTACGGGCTGAGTACCGGCGTGGTCGCCGAGATTGGCAAGGGCGATGCGCTGATTGCGCTGCGTGCCGACATCGATGCTCTGCCGATCGAAGAGATCGTGCCGGTTGAATTTCGGTCACAAAACCCTGGTGTCATGCACGCCTGCGGCCACGATGTACATACCTCGGTAATGCTGGGCGCCGCCCTGCTGCTGAAAGCCCGTGAGAAAACACTGCCTGGCCGGGTACGCCTGTTGTTTCAGCCAGCGGAAGAACGCTTTGGCGGGGCGAAAACGCTGATCAAAGCCGGTGCGCTGGAAGGCGTAAGCGCCATTTTCGGCATGCACAACGCGCCAGAACTGCCGGTTGGTACTTTTGCCACGCGCGGCGGGCCGTTTTATGCCAACGTCGATCGCTTTGACTTCGAAGTCACCGGTAAAGGCGCCCACGCCGCCCGTCCGCAGGAGGGCATTGATGCGATTGTGATTGCCAGCCAGATCGTCAGCGCGCTGCAAACGCTGGTCAGCCGCAGTTACAGTCCGCTGGAATCGGTGGTGGTGAGCGTAACCCGCATTGAGGGTGGCAATACCTGGAACGTGCTGCCGCAGACCGTGGTGCTGGAAGGCACGGTGCGCACCCACAACAGCGCCATTCGCGAGTCGTTACCTCAGCGCTTTCAGCAGCTGATTAGCGGCATCGCCGAAGGGTTCGGTGCAACTGCGAAGCTCAACTGGCATGCCGGTCCCCCGGCGCTGGTCAATACCGCACACTGGGCAGAATTTAGTAAAGGGGTCGCGGCCGAAGCCGGTTATACCGTACAGCACGCCGACCTGCAAATGGGCGGGGAGGATTTTGCCTTCTACCTGCACAACACTCTCGGCACTTTCGTCAGTATCGGCAGCGCCAGTGAATTCGGCCTGCATCATCCCGGATTTAAACCGGATGAAAGCCTGATTGAACCGGCCGCCCGTTATTTCAGCCAGCTGGCGGAAGCCGCGCTGCGTGAAATTAGTTAGCCACAGCGAATTTCGTTTCCACCTGCACATTCAAATACACCTGCACATTCAAATAATAAGAGTAAACATTATGCTTAAAACCTCATTATTGTCAGGACTGTTCGTCGCTACCGCCCTGTTGACCAGCGGAGCCTGGGCTGAAACCGTTACCGTTAACGGCACCGGTATCAGCGTTGAAGCCAACGCCGCACCGATTCATGCGCCGGTAAACCCTGAAGCCGTGGCGCAAATCCCCGAAGATCACCGCTTCGCCGTGCCGGGTAAATTTACCGTTGCCGTTGCAGCACTGAACTCACCGCCGCTGACGTTATTCTCCGACGACAATAAAACCCTGCAGGGCAGCGAAGTGGATATTGCCCGCCTGGTGGCCGACAGCCTGGGACTTGAGCTGAACGTGGTACCAACCTCCTGGGAAGACTGGCCGCTGGGGGTCAGCTCCGGCAAATACGACGCGGCGATCACCAACGTCACGGTCACTAAAGAACGTAAAGAGAAGTTTGACTTCGCCACTTACCGTCAGGATTCACTGGGCTTTTACGTGAAGTCCACCAGCAAAATCATCTCACTGAAAAAAGCGGAAGATATTGCCGGTCTGCGCATTATCGTTGGCTCCGGCACCAACCAGGAAGCGATCCTGCTGGCCTGGGATGAAGCCAACCAGAAAAAAGGCCTGAAGCCGTTTACCCCAATCTACGTCAAAGATGATGCCGCGCAGACGCTGTCTCTCCAATCCGGTCGTGCGGATGCCTACTTCGGTCCAAACGTGATCGGCGCATGGAAAGCCGCACTGACCGGCCAGACTAAGCTGGTGGGCAGCGTAGACGGCGGCTGGCCGAAGGCGGCACACATCGCGGTGACGCTGAAGAAAGGCAATAGCCTGGTCACACCGGTCAACACCGCGCTGAACGGCGTGATTAAAAGCGGCGAGTACGACAAAGTGCTGAACCGCTGGGGCGAAGGCATTGAACGCCTGGATCGCTCCGAGATCAACCCGCCGGGTCTGGGTGACTAAGGAGTTTGCTATGAGTCAGGCACAGTTCCGCCAGCTGTCACCGGAAGCCCCGGAGCTGGCACCAATTATCGACGGTCTGTTCGGCGAATACAGCGCCCGCTACGGCGATTATTTCGCCCACGACGCGGAAGTCGAGCTGACCGAGTGGTATCTGCCACCGCGGGGCACATTTGTGGTGCTGGAACGCGACGGTGAGATTATTGCCATGGGCGCCTACAAGGCGCTCGATGCGGAAACCGCCGAGCTGAAACGCATCTGGACGCGCAGCGATCTGCGCCGCCAGGGGCTGGCACTGCAGGTGCTGGTTGAACTGGAACGTCACGCCGAGCTGGCGGGTTACAAGGGGGTGTTTCTCACCACCGGTTTCCGCCAGCCGGAAGCGGTGAGGCTCTATCTTTCCCACGGCTATCAGCCGCAGTTTGATATCACCCGCGATCCGGAAGAGTACAGCCTTCCTCCCCATGATGGCCGCCTGCGTTTCCATAAGCTACTGAATCAACACGTTACCGCAGGAGCCACTCATGAAACTGAATGAAACGGAAACCCTGCGGGTCATCCGCGCGCGCTATCCGTTCAGAATACTGGGCGGATTTATCGCCCTGTTTGTGCTGGCGGTAGTGATTCAGTCTGTCGCTTTTAATCCGCGCTGGGAATGGTCGGTGTTCGCCCACTGGTTCTTCCATCCGGCCATCCTAAGCGGACTGGGCCAAACCCTGCTGCTGACGCTGATCGCCACGGTGCTCAGCATTGTCTTTGGCGGCCTGCTGGCGCTGGCCCGCCTTTCGCCCTCATGGCTGCTTTCCGGGCTGGCCTTCAGCTATATCTGGCTGTTTCGCTCGCTGCCACTGATTGTGGTGTTGATTATTCTCTACAACTTTTCCTATCTGTACGACACGCTGTCGATCGGGATTCCGTTTACCCCGCTAACCTTCGCTGAATACCAGACCATTGACGTACTCGGCCAGTTCAGCACCGCCGTGATTGGCCTGACGCTGGTACAGTCTGCTTATACCGCTGAGATTATTCGCGGTGGCATTCTCGGCGTCGATCAGGGGCAGTTTGAGGCCGCCGCCGCGCTGGGCCTGCCGGGTTCGCGCCGCACGCTGCGCATTATCCTGCCGCAGGCGCTGCGATCGATTATTCCGACCGGCTTTAACGAAATTATCAGCCTCGCCAAAGGCACCGCGATGGTTTACGTGCTGGCGATGCCGGAGCTGTTTTACACCATTCAGATGGTCTACAACCGCACGCAGCAGGTTATTCCTCTGCTGATGGTGGCCGCCGTGTGGTATCTGCTGATCACCACCGTGCTGTCGATTCTGCAGCATTACGTTGAGCGCTGGCTGGCCCGCAGTGCAACCCGCGAATCTTCCAGTCCGCGTCCACGCTGGCGCTTACGACGCCAAACTGCGGCGATCACCCCGCTAAGGAGCTAACGATGTCAGAAGCCCTCGATCTGCACAGCCACGCGGTGCGCGGCCATATTTCGATTACTCACGTCAGCAAAAGCTTTGGCCGCTTCAAGGCGCTGGACAATGTGTCGCTGGAACTGCCGCCGGGTTCGGTGACGGTGATCCTCGGCCCCTCAGGCTCAGGTAAATCCACCCTGCTGCGGGCCATTAACCACCTGGAGCGCGTAGACGAAGGTTTTATTCGCATTGACGGCGATTACATTGGCTATCGACGCAAAGGGGATAAGCTGTACGAGCTGAAGGAGAAGGCGATTCTCAAACAGCGTACCGAGGTGGGCTACGTCTTCCAGAACTTTAATCTGTTCCCACATCTGACGGTGCTGGAAAACATTATTGAAGCGCCGATCGTGCATAAACGATTAACCCGGCAGCAGGCAATTGAACGCGCCGGGGAACTGCTGGATGCGGTGGGACTTCGCCACAAAGCGGACGCCTGGCCACGCCATCTTTCGGGCGGCCAGCAGCAGCGCATTGCCATCGCCCGCGCGCTGGCGCTCGATCCTCGGGTGATCCTGTTTGACGAACCCACCTCCGCTCTGGACCCGGAACTGGTCGGTGAGGTGCTGGACACCATTAAGAAACTCGCCCGTTCCGGTACCACACTAGTGGTGGTCACCCATGAAATCGGCTTCGCCCGCGAGGTAGCTGACAATGTGGTGTTTATGGTGGACGGCAAAATCGTTGAACAGGGCAGCGCTCACCAGGTGCTGAATAATCCGCAGCATCCGCGCACCAGCCGCTTCCTCGCCAAAGTTCTCTAACCGCCCTCCCCCTTCTCTGATGCATAAAAAAACGGCTTATCATAATGATAAGCCGTTGCAACCATTTGGTAAGACGACGAGAAAGTTCAGGGAAGTTAACGGCGGTACTCAACCGTTACAATCAGCTTACCCCTGTACTAACCCGTTGACTAATAACAATAGTAGCTGAACTTATGCAAAATCCTTTTGCCCTTCAGCCTGCGGTATCGGTACGCTTTACTGCATCCAGCGTGGCCATATCACGATCTGCCCCGGTCAGCTCACTGAGATGCCCCTGACGCATTTCCAGCAGGCGGTCGGCGTGCAGGAAATAGTGGTCATCATGGCTGATAGCAAACACCGTTTTGCCCAGTCCCTGTAACCACGGCAGCAGTTCGCGATAGAAGATACGACGAAAATGCGGGTCCTGATCCGCCGCCCACTCGTCAAGTAGCAGGATGTCGCGCTGTTCGGCGGTGGCCAGCAGCAGCGCCAGACGCTTGCTCTGCCCTTTTGATAGTTTCAGATTCAGTATACGGTTGCCGTCGAGCTGGATTTTATCCTGCATCTGTAGCCGCTCCAGCCATGCCTGCACCCGCTCAGGATCGGCCGGCTGGCCGCTGTTGTCGATCAGACGGTCGAACAGATGTACATCGGTAAATACCGCCGAGAACAGCTGCCGGTAATCGTCCATCGATTCAGACTGAATCACTTTGCCGTCGAGCAGGATCTCGCCGGAGACCGGCTGATATAGCCCGGTCAGCAGCATCGCCAGCGTGGATTTTCCGCTGCCGTTACCGCCAATCAGAAACACCAGCTCGCCGCGGTTAAGGACCATGTTGATCGGCCCGACGCTGAATCCGTTATCGCCGTAGTGGAATACCAGGTTGCGCAGCTCCAGCGTCTGCCACGCCTGCTTACCGCTCTGCGCCGGGAACTCGGCCTGATAGTCGGCCAGCTTGAAGGTGTTGAGCTTATTAAACGCCACCTGCGCGGTCAGCAGCGTTGGCAGCGCGCCCACGGCAGACAGCATCGGCGTCCTCAGGAACAGCAGCGTCAGCGAATAGGTAGCGGCCACGGCGGTATCGGCCCAGCCCAGGCTGTTTGCCAGATAGAATGCCAGCCCGATGGCGCCGAGCATCATGATATTCGACCAGTTAACGGCGCTGAGATGATAGGTATCGGCGCGCACAATATGATGGCGATAGGTGCGGGCATCCTCGCCGTATACGTGATCAAAAATCTGCTGCGCGCGCTGGCGGTTCAGCGCCAGTTCTTTGCGGCCTTCGATAATGGTCTGGAAGTCGGCATACAGGCGTTCTTCGGTATTGCGCAGCACTTCCAGATGACGATAAACCCGCGATACCAGCAGCCAGCCGCCGAAAATCGTAATGGCGACCCAGACAGCAGTGACCACCAGCATTTTCGGTGACAGCCAGCCCAGATAGGCCGCCGACCCCACGGTTAAAATAATCCCCTGGATCAGTTCCGGCAGGCGTACGAAGGCGATGGTGATATTGCGCACGTCGCTGGTCAGCGCCGCCAGCAGCTGGGCGTTACCAATCTGCTCGATGCGCTCAATGCGGGTATCCAGAATACGGCGGATAAATTCACCGCGCAGGCGATAGACAAAGTGGTGACCCAACAGGGTCAGTGCCAGCTGGGACCCCAGCGTAACCGCCATCAGCAACAGCAGCAGGCCGAGGAACTGCGGCAGCACTATCAGTGAGGAGTTGAGGGTAACGATCAGTTCGCGGTTAATAAAGGCGATAAGGCCAATACCCAGCACCGCGCTGAGCAGGCTAAGCAGGATCACGCCGATAAACGGCCAGCGATACTGCTTATAAACAACGTGCAGCAACTCCATGAAAACATCCCGGCTGGTAAAAAAGCAGCTAGCAGTTTAATGAGATGACGGGCGATATCAATACTAATTCTCATTATCACAGTATCGGCTGCGTGCTGCTTCAGGATCAGTGTGCGCGGCGAAAAGTCAGATTAAAGCGGAACGCACCGGCCTGAGGATGGATGCCGGGTTTCAGCGGGAGAATTCCGTGATAGCGAAGTCGTGACGACCCGCCCCACACCACCACATCGCCATGCTCCAACAGCACCCGCGTGGTGGCATCACTTCGCTCAAAACCCCCAAACTGGAAGACCGCAGGCAGCCCGAGCGAGACAGAAACGATCGGCTGGCGCAGATCGCGCTCATCTTTATCCTGATGCAGAGTCAGCTTTGCTCCAGGCTCATAGCGGTTAAGCAGGCAGGCATCGGGATTGAAATCAGGGAAGCCGGCTTCCGCCGCGCAGCTAACGGCAAGCTGCCGAAACAACGCCGGCATGGGCGGCCAGCGAGATCCCCCGGCGTTATCCTGTTCGCTGTACTGATAGCCGCGCGAATCGGTGGTCCAACCCAAATCCCCGCAGTTGGTCATCGCCACCGACATGCGGTGGCCACCTGGCGTGATGCGGTGATGAAAAGGATTCTGTGCCGCAATCTGCGCCACCAGTTCAAGCAACGCATCGGCCTTACCGAGCGCGCGGCGGCGCAGGATCACCGCGCCGTCGGCCAGCGGTTCGCTCCAGGGTTCCTCGTCGGCAAACAGGTCCAGCATATTGGCTCCTCAGGGTTTATCACTGCCGGCATCAGACTGTATAAAGGCCTTAAACTGTGGCGACATCCAGCTGGCAAAGTCGTCGCCCTGTTTATAGATCAGATAGACCGCCAGCTTATCACGCAGCGCCAGCGCTTTGGCTTTCTCTTCGCCCAGCACCATCAGACCGGTATCCCAGCCGTCGGCCTCCAGTGCCGTGGTGGCGATCACAGTAGCGGACACCAGACGATGCTGGATCGGCTGGCCGGTAACCGGATCGATCACGTGAGAAATACGCTTGCCATCCAGCTCATAGTAGTTGCGATAGCTGCCGGAGGTGCTGATGCCGTGCCCCTGTAAATCGACAATGGCCTGCACCGCATTTTCACGATCGGTCGGTTTCTGAATCGCCACCTGCCAGGCTTTTCCCTGCGCATTTTGCCCACGGGTTAGCACTGCACCGCCCACCGAGACCAGATAGTTGTTGATGCCCTCTTTTTCCATCAGCCGTGCCAGATGATCGGTGGCAAAGCCTTCGCCTACGGTTGAGAGGTCTACATACAGTCCGGGAAGATCTTTTTGCAGATATGCCTGCCCGGCGCGGTTAATCACCTGCAGATGCTGCAATCCGGTCAGCGCGCGGGCGGCATCGATCTGCTGAATACCCGGGGTGCTGACAGGCTGTTTGTACGGGCCAAAGCCCCACAGATTGACCAGTGGCCCAATGGTGATATCCATCGCGCCGCCGGTCTGATGGCCAATTCGCAGCGCCAGGGTGACAATATCAGCCATATTGTCGCTGACCGGCTGCGGGTCGCTGCCGCGATACTGGTTAAAACGGGAAAGGACAGAATCGTTTTTCCAGGTTGAAAGCTCATGGTCGTCGTTGTTGAGCTGTTGCTGGATGGCGTTTTGCAACGCCTCGCGGCGCGAGTTATCCACGCCTGCCAGGCTGACGCGCCACACGGTGCCCATCGTTTTCCCTTCCAGTACCATTGCGTCCTGCTGCGCGCTGGTTTTTGGGTTGTCGCAGGCGACCAGCAGAAATACTGCCGCCAGGCTGATGAGGTGTCGCCAGTTCGCTTTCATTTTCTTTCTAACCTTTATGCTGCTATTACGGACGGTGCCTGAGCTGTGGCAGTGCTGTCTTAAACTGCTTCAGGAAATTTGTAGCAATGATTATCTTTTCCGACTGCCGGAATGACAAGCGAAGCCGGTGTGGCGATTCAGGGGCGGTTTAGGAATATAGTGCATTCACTCTCTTTGTCAGCCGGACGGACCGGCACAGACGGGAATTTTCGCCGAGTCGTTTGCAAAGTCAGATGGTGGTGCCGGCGGGTTGTGCCCCGGGCGGACTGGTCCTCGCGCCGCTTTGCGGTTCCTTCACTTCGTTCGTCAGCCACACGGACCGGTACAGACGCGCGTCCTGCGCGGCTATACCTTTCGCCTGCGTCCATGCAGGCGAATCCTGGCTTCCTCTCTGCGTTCAGCGCTGTGGATTGCCCGCTCGGGGCACAACCCGCCTGCTTTCTGACTTCTGCGTTTCCTGATAAGTGAATCCGGGTTTCCTCTCCGTCAGCGCTGTGGATGGCCCCTGGTCGGGATCACCCCGTTCGCTCAACAAAGTTATGTCACCTTTTAACAAAGGCACAGGTGTATGTGGGTGAAAGCGACGACCAGGGTTAGGAAGGCCCGACCTCTGCGGCTGCCGGGCAATCCACAGCGCTGAGGTGGAGGATTCTGGGCCGGAGAGACCCGCATGGACGCGGGTATCAGGCGCGGCGTGGGCAGGACGCCCACTCCGTGCCGGTCCGCAAGACCAGAAGCCGGAAACGAAGGCATCATGCGCAGCATGACGCGAGGACCGCCCGGCAGCCGCAGAGGTCGGGCCTGGCTCGCTCAAGCCACAGCCACAGCCACAGCCACAAACGATTAGCCGCACATAAAAAAGCCGCCATCTTGAAAAGATAGCGGCTCCGTTACTTTCAACTTACAGGCATCAGAATATCTTCAGCCCGCCTACAGCATTAAGGCTTAGAACTGGTAAACCAGGCCCACAGCCACTACGTTGTCGGTGTTAATACCGGCTGCGTCTGTGAATTCGTTGCTGTCCAACAGGTTGATCTGGTAATCAACATAGGTGGACATGTTTTTGTTGAAGTAGTAGCTGGTGCCGACATCAATGTAGCGTTTCAGATTCTGAGAACCGTAACCTTCGATTTGTTTGCCGCGTGAGCTAACAAATGCCAGAGATGGACGCAGACCGAAATCGAACTGGTACTGCGCAACCAGTTCCCAGTTATCCGCCTGGTTAGCGTAACCGTAAGCAGTCGAGTCAATGCTACCGAAACGCGTGGCGTTATAAGAACGGGTATACATCGCCGCCAGGTAGATGTTGTTAGCATCGTATTTCAGACCACCTGAGTAGGCGGTCGCGCGGTCACCGTGGCCCAGCACGGTGCTGCTGTTCTGATCGTCAGTACGATCGGAAGAGAACATGGCCGCACCGATACCGAAGCCTTCACCGATATCATAGGTGGTTGAGAGACCCCAGCCATCACCGTTTTGGCCCAGAACATCACGGCCATTGTTGGTTTCTTTAGAGTTACCGTTTTTGCCCTGATACTGAATAGCGAAGTTCAGACCGTCAACCAGGCCAAAGAAATCGTTATTACGATAGGTTGCCAGACCGCTGGAACGCTGGAACAGGAAGTTATCCGCGCCATAGGTATCGCCACCGAACTCAGGCAGGACGTCGGTCCATGCGCCGATGTCGTACATCACGCCGTAGTTACGACCATAATCCAGTGAACCAACATCGCCAAATTTCAAACCGGCAAAACCAACGCGGGTGTAGCTGTCTTTAGTCCCCTGAGATTCTGCATTGTTCAGGGCAACCTGATATTCCCACTGACCGTAACCAACCAGTTCATCAGAAATCTGAGTTTCGCCTTTGAAGCCGAAACGCATGTAGGATTGATCGCCATCGGTACCGTTGTCATCGGAAAAATAGTGCAAACCGTCAACTTTACCGTAAAGATCCAATTTGTTGCCGTCTTTGTTGTAGATTTCAGCTGCGCCAGCGGTACCGGCTACCAGCAGAGCTGGAATCATCAGCGAAAGAACGCGAAGTTTCATGTAATTATCCTCTCATTTTATTTATCTTATTTTCCACTGCGTGCTGAATGTATTAATTCAGCGCTGAAGGTCATATTAAGGAACTGAAGGCAATAATCCATGAAGAAAATGATACCAAATACAATAATATGTTTCAGAACTTATTACATACATTTCAAAAAGTAAATTCAAGGGAACTTTTAAACGGCATTAAATAATAAATAATATAGCATCAATAATCAAAAAATAAATTAAGCCAATAAAAACATTAAGTTAAACTATTTGATTTGCGCACTGAATGATAAATATCGTCATCAGGAAAAAGCTATAATAATTACGCTATCATCATTTAATCTCATTATTACCTTCATTCACCCCGAATGATTTGTGTCACACTAAATATTTCCACCGGGCCTGGTTGCCCGGTTTTTTTTGCTTTTAATCTATACGCCCCCTCCCGCAGCGTTAATGCCCCCTACAAGGTAAAAACCTTTTCCCGATCAATTCATTCGTTAAAATAATAGTGACTCCCGATCAACTTTCGAGTAAGTGCCAGATAGCGCAGATTCGCACGAGAAATTTCATCTTCCACTTCCTGAGAATTTAGGACGTTACGGAGGTTGTAATCGGGAGTTTTCGCCATCCCCAACACCGGTTTAGATTATTGCCAGGACCAGGACTCCTCTGGAAAATCGCTACGACACGACGATTCCGATTCACAGAGGTTTTCTTTCAGGATATTTACTCTGCCTTCCCGATTAGAAAATTCCAGGCATCGGTATGAACAGCTCCCCCCACGCAGCGTTGCTGCTTCTTTACTATCGGCAATTGTGGTAAAAAACGGAGTTAACTTTGCACGGGCTGAATGAATAAAATGACAACACTGGAAACGCAGATCTCAGCAAATGTCGCGCGACTAAATCAACGGGCAACTCGCGTCGTTTTTTTGATCGCCGGGATTGGTATGGCAGTCTGGGCACCGCTGGTACCTTACGCCAAAGAACGTGCCACCCTGAGCGATGCCTCCTTAGGTACACTGCTGCTGTTTCTCGGACTGGGATCGCTGATTGCGATGCCGCTGACCGGTGTTCTGGTGGGGCGATACGGCTGTAAGCGTATCATTACCTGCGGCAGTTTGTTCCTGCTGGTGCTGCTTCCTCTTCTGGCCGTACTTTCCTCCCCTTTCTCTCTGGCACTGGCGCTGATGGCCTTCGGTGCGTCTATTGGCATGATTGACGTGGCGATGAACATCCAGGCAGTAGAGGTGGAAAAGAGTTCGGGCAAAGCGATGATGTCCGGATTCCACGGTTTCTTTAGTATGGGCGGTATCGTTGGAGCCGGGCTGATGAGCCTGATTCTGGCTCTGGGCATGACTCCGGTGCATGCTGTACTGGTGGTTAATTTGCTTCTGATCGCGCTGTATCTGTTTTGTCAGCGTCATATCCTGAACGAACGCCTGCATAAGCCCGATACGCCGATGTTCGTTCTGCCGCGCGGCTGGGTGCTGTTCCTCGGTGTACTGTGCTTTATTCTGTTTCTTGCCGAAGGTGCCATTCTCGACTGGGGCGCACTGTTTTTGACTCATAGCCGCGATATGCCGGCCGCGCTGGCCGGAATGGGCTATGCGGTGTTTTCCGTCGCCATGACCATTGGCAGATTATGCGGCGATTGGGTTGTGTTAAAAGTGGGCCGCACGGCAACGCTGTTCTTCGGCTCACTGTGCGCTGCGGCAGGGCTGGTACTGGCGGTAACCATCAACGACTCAACGATGACGCTGATAGGCTTTTTACTGGTCGGTTTCGGTGCATCGAATACCGTGCCAATTATGTTCAGCGCCGCCGGGAACCAAAAAACCATGCCGGTAAACCTGGCCATCTCAGCGATGACAACGATTGGTTATGCAGGCATTCTTGCCGGCCCGGCACTGATCGGTTTTATTGCTCAGTGGTCAAGTCTGTCGGTCGCCTTCAGTGCCGTTGCTGCACTGCTATTAGTCGTTGCCTCCAGCGCGAAATTGATCACCCGATGATCGGTGCCAGCATATGACGACTTATAAATTCCCGCTCACATCCGCTAACGTCACGCGATTTTTTGTGCTGTTTATCTTGCTGCTGCTGCTGGCATCCGGTTTTATGATTCAGAACGCGGTTAGCGCCTGGCTTACGGCCAGGCACTACGTGATGAATGATATTACTCACGCCATGCAGAAACGCATCGACAGTTATCGTTTTGCGACCTGGCAAATTTATGAAAATCTGGCGGCGACCGCGGCGGGTACAACACCTTCCGAAAGCTTACAGGAAACTCGCCTGCGCCCTGACGTCTATGCGCTGGAAAAGAACCGGCGCAAAACGGAGGCGCTAATTTTCGGTTCGCACGACAGCAGCACGCTGGATATGTCGCAGCGCATGTCCACCTATCTGGATACCCTGTGGGGAGCTGAAAACAGCACCTGGTCAATGTATTTCCTGAATGGTCAGGACAACAGCCTGACTTTGGTTTCAACTCTGCCACTGAAGGATATGGCAACGCGCTACAAAGATAGCGCCATCAGTAATATCGTTGAGGCGCGCCGGGCAGAGATGCTCCAGCAGGCGAATGCACTGGATGAGCGCGAAAGCTTCTCTCCACTGCGGCGGTTAAGCTGGCAGAATGACCACTACTTTACTATGCGCACCACTTTCAATCAGCCCGGCCATCTGGCAACGATAGTGGCGTTCGATCTGCCGGTGAACGACATCATTCCTGAAGCCATGCCGCTGGAAAACTTCCAGCTGCGGCAGGATACCGCTCCGGTAGCTGAAGGTAGCGACAGCGAGGATAACAGCAGTAAAGCACGCATCAACTGGGTGAATCCCAATATTGAAATAGCGACATCGCTCTCCGGTACCCCTTTACAGCTGGTGTATCGCGTGCCGGTCACCGAGTTAGCGCAGGATACGCTGCACAATTTACTCTGGCCGCTGCTGGCTAATCTCAGCCTGCTGCTGCTGTCGCTCGCCGGCCTGTTCCTGCTCCGCCAGCAGTCGCTGCGGCCGAGTGAAAATCAAAGTGCCGAACTGGAATCACTGCGTCAGCTTAACGAGGAAATTGTCGCCACGCTGCCGGTCGGTCTGCTGGTTTACGACTTCGCTAATAACCGTACTCTGCTCTGTAACAAGATTGCGGAGCACCTGTTGCCGCATCTGAACCTGCAAAAAATTATCAATATGTCCGATCAGCATCAGGGCGTTTTGCAGGCGACGGTCAACAATGAAGTCTATGAAATTCGCCACGCGCGCAGTGCAATCTCTCCGCATACGCAGCTGTTTATGATGCGCGATCAGGACCGCGAACTGCTGGTTAATAAAAAACTGCAGAAGGCGCAACAGGTTCTGGATAAGAATCATCAGTCACGGCAGCAGCTGTTGCAAAATCTGGGTCATGCCCTCCAGCGGCCGCTCAGCGATCTGATCCAGCGCCTGCTGACCCTGGGCACCGATTACGATGTGGAATCGCTTAACCACTCCCTGGAATCGGCACTGTCTCTGGAACGTCTGATCGACGATATCGTACTGCTGAATCAGCTTGAGACGCTGGACTGGGCGCCGGAAGTGAGCCTGTTTAGCATACAAACGCTGCTGGATGAACTGGCTCAGAACGTTCTGCCGGTAATGCGGCGTAAAGGCTTAACGTTGATGATTGCGAATCATCTGAGCAGCGATGAACTGCGGCTGGGCGATCGTCGCGCTATGGCAAAACTCCTCTCCACGCTGATGTACTATGCTATTACCACGACGACGTGGGGGCGAGTCAGTCTGACGGTTAATACCGTTGTGGATAATCGGGATCGGCTGATGATTGATATTGTCGATACCGGCTCCGGCCTGTCGGCTGACGAAATGGCTAACACCGATTTTCCGTTCCTCGGTGAAACGCAGAAAGATCGCTTTGGGCAGGCGTCCGGCATAGCCTTCTTCCTCTGTAAACAGCTTTGCAAACAGCTTGGCGGTCAGCTGGAGATCCACGCGACGCCGGAAATTGGCTCCCGATACAGCATTCAGCTACCGTTGCCATCAGAGCCACAGCAGGAACAGGAAGAGAAGCTGCTGGAGGGGGTGAATGCCCTGATTGATATTACTGTTGATGACGTGCGTAAAATTGTGGTGCATCAACTTGGAGACTGGGGCGCCAACTGCATCACGCCAGATGAACGCTTCTCCGGCCAGCAGCATGATGTGCTGGTCACTGACGATCCGTCACGACTGACGCCGTGGTCATTACTGCTTGCAGACGACGAGCCCGGCTTTACGCTGCTGGCTCCCGGCCAGTATCGGGTTAATTTCAATATCAGTAGCACAATGCAGGATGCACTGTTGCAGCTGATCGAACAACAGCTGGCACAGGAAGAGTCGGCTGAAGAAAGCACGGAACCGCAGGATTTGGCACAGCTATTTGCCAGCGGTTATTTCCAGCTATTTGTGGACACAGTTCCGGATGATGTCAGGAGGTTGTATAATGAGGCAGCAAACAGGGAATACAGTGCGCTTGCTCAGACAGCACACCGGCTTAAAGGTGTGTTTGCCATGCTCAACCTGCTCCCCGGCAAGCAGCTCTGCGAAACGTTAGAGCAGCACATCCGCGAATGTAACGATTCAAACATTAAAAATACCACCAGTGAAATTGACCATTACGTCAACGAGCTGCTGCAGCAAGGTAACCCATAAAATGAATAACCTGAATGTAATCATTGCCGACGACCATCCCATTGTCCTGTTTGGTATTCGTAAATCTCTCGAACAAATTGAATGGGTCAACGTTGTAGGAGAATTTGAAGACTCCACAAGTTTGATCAACAGCCTGTCTAAGCTTGAGCCCAACGTACTGATCACCGACCTGTCTATGCCAGGAGATAAATACGGCGACGGTATTACGCTGATCAAATATATCAAACGCCACTATCCTGACCTGTCGATTATCGTTCTGACCATGAACAATAACCCGGCAATTCTGAGCGCCGTGCTGGATCTGGATATCGAAGGTATTGTGCTGAAACAGGGCGCGCCGACCGACCTGCCTAAGGCACTTGCTGCGTTGCAGAAAGGCAAAAAATATACGCCAGAGAGCGTAGCGAAGCTGCTGGAGAAAATCAGCGCGGGCGGCTACGGCGACAAACGTCTGTCACCGAAAGAGAGCGAAGTGCTGCGCCTGTTTGCTGAAGGCTTCCTGGTGACTGAAATTGCCAAGAAACTGAACCGCAGTATCAAAACTATCAGTAGCCAGAAGAAGTCGGCGATGATGAAACTGGGCGTGGAAAACGACATTGCCCTGCTGAATTATCTTTCATCCGTCAACATGTCATCGATTGATAAAGAGTAAATCCTCGATGGGGCGACATATTTGGGTCGCCCCATGTATTTAATCCGCCCTGCCCTTTCTCACCCGCTCGGCATAAAACGCCAGCGCCTGCTGTAAAACATCCATCGTCACCGGCTTCGACAGGCAGTTATCCATCCCCGCTTCCATACAGCGCTGCTTCTCTTCTGCCAGTGCATTAGCAGTAACGCCGACCACCGGGAAGGTTTGCCCCAGCTGGCGTAACCGCTGGGTCAGGCGATAACCATCCATATTCGGCATGTTAACGTCGGTCAGCACGATGTCGATGTCGCTGCGGCTGATAACATTCAGCGCATCGACGCCGTCCTGAGCAGTTTTCACCCGATAGCCCAACGATCCCAGTTGATCCGACAGCAGCATGCGGTTGATAGGGTGATCGTCCACCACCAGAATCAAAATATCGTCATTGCTCGCCGCCTGCGGACCGGCAGCAACCGCCTGCGGCAGTTCGGCAGGGAGTTCCACCTCAACGCGGTAGATGCGACCCAGCAGGGCCACCAGTTCGTGAGGTGCAATGGTGCTATAGATCCAGCGCCCGGCAATCAGCTCCTGTGGCGCCCCGTTGTGGCTGGCATCAAAGCGAACCACCGCGCGAACATCACTGTCCGGCTGGAAGTCATGGTCGGCGATCACCACATCATTCGCTCCATATTCGCCTTCATAACGATGCACCTGAATACCCTGCGGCTGTAGCGAACGGCAGAGGAAATCCGCCAGCGTATCGTTACGTATTGCCAGCCAACAGTGTTTGTCCTGTAGTCCGTCATGCAGGACCGGTGCAACAACCCTGCTGTTATAAAGAGGAATACGAATAGTAAACTGGCTTCCCATACCCGGCTCGGAATCCACCTCAATATCGCCGTCCATCATATTGATTAGCTTTTCACAGATCGCCAGCCCAAGCCCGGTTCCCTGGAAATTGCGCTGCACGCCACTGCCGACCTGGAAGAACGGATCGAACAGTTTGATGGCTTCTTTGGCCGGTATCCCCACACCGGTATCCCGCACCCGAAACGCCAGATAGCCGTCGCGCACGTACACAGACAGGATGATACCGCCGGTATGGGTGAACTTGATGGCGTTATTTAACAGGTTAGAGAGCACCTGCTGCAAACGCATCGGATCGCCGTTTAGCGTTACCGGTACTTCACTGTCGATAAAGCACCACAGCGTCAGGCGTTTCTTAATCACCATTGCCAGATAATTAGAGGTGATGTGCGTGACCACTTCGCGCGGGGAAAACTCACGCGGTTCAATTTTCAGCTGCTCCGATTCGATTTTGGAGAAGTCGAGGATATCGCTGATGATCTTCAGCAGCAGGCTGGAAGAGTTGTTCATCGCGGTGACCAGCGACTCCACGCCCTGCGGCAGGCTTTTGGTTTGTAGCAGATCGAGGTTGCCGATAATGCCATACAGCGGCGTACGCAGTTCGTGGCTCACAGTAGCCAGGAACATCGACTTGGACTGGCTGGCCTGCTCCGCCGCCTGCGCCATCTCCTGCAGCGACTCCTCCATTTTCACGCGTGCGCTGACGTCCACCAGCACGCAGATGGCGACGTTCTCGTTACGGTAGCGAGAGTGAACGAAGCTGATCTGCAGGTTGGTATTGCTGCCTGTGAGCACATCAACCAGATTGGCCTGCTGACCGCAGATAATTTCGGTCAGCCGCTGGCGATCTTCCTGGGTCAGGATAGTGAGGTAGTTATGCGCCAGCTCGTTACTCAGGATGTTTGTGCCGTCGCTGGTACGCAGGATACAAATCCCTACCGGGGCGGAAGCCACGATTTTACGGTTAAACTGCTCGTGTTCTTCCAACCGATGAGCGTTATCTTCCGCCGGTGAAAACATTCGCCGCTCCAGCAGCCAGGCCAGAGTAAACAGCAGCAGCGCGCTAATCAAATTCAGCAGCACGGCATTAACGATCAGAATTTTAAGCTGTTCCACCATCACATCGGTGGGAACGGAATACACCACGCTCAGAGAGGAAGGCGGCAGGCTTTTTTTCATGATCAGCTGCTTATAGCCCTGAACATAGCTGAACAGTGCATCGTCGTCCGGTAAATCATCGGACGAAAACGACGGGCCGCCTCGGGCGGATGAGAGCACCCGTTGATTATCTTCATCGACCAGGGTGACTGTCACCGGCAGGCTTCCCGGCGTGATAAAGTCTTCCATGCGAATAGACTGCTCAATGCCAAGCAGCGCAGCAACTTTGTTCGCGACGTAAACCGGGGTAATCATGTAGTAATAGCCCACGCCGGGCTGAGCCGTAGGATCCACCCAGAAGATGCTGCTTTTCCGTTCATCTTCATTACCATTGCGGTACTTGAGAATACGTTCATTCAGCAGCTTTAATGCTCTTTCGCGGTCTACCGAGGCGTTGCCAACGCCAAAGTCCGCCAGGCACTGGCTTTCGCCACCCACGAAGAATACCCGGTTCAGATCGTAGGCTGTGGCAAAGTTATCCTTCCAGTAGTGCAGGAAATAGCTGAGGGATTCAAGCGAACTGCGCCATGTGTTGCTCATGGCACTACAGTCGAAGTCGGCATACAGCGGATAAAATTGCGGCGTGGCGGTTTTACCAGGAAACATGCCACTCAACAGATCAAGCCCGTTGTTGGCGGCATTCAGCCGGTTCTCAGCAATAAACTTCAGCTCGCGGGTGACATCGGCGGAGTGCCGGACATACCACTTTGTTTTATCGTAGCTGGTATTAAACTCCTGACGGACCTGCGATTCTTTTTCATGCAATACGTTGATAATGTAAAACGCGGTCAGCAGCGCGCCGAGCGTCCACAGCATCAACGCCAGCGCGCGGAACAGATAGCGGGAAATTCGTAACGTGGTGCGGAAAGAGACGAGATATTTCAAATGGAACCCACTGACGTCCAAAACAGGCTGATGATAGCAAACGTGCCGATACAGTAGCGCCAGCCTGCTAAAAAAGCCAGTTTGCACCGCAGGCTCAGCGCGTTAATTCAGTCTGTTCCGAGGGAGATTTGCGCCATTCCGATGATGTTGTGCCACAGACGCGGCGAAATTCACGATTAAAGTTGGATTTTGTCAGAAACCCGACCTCTTCCATAATCTCAATCACGGTTCCGTCTTCCCGGCGCAGGCGCTCGCAGGCCTCCCCAATCCGCCAACCGTTCACATATTGCGACACGCTTTGCTGGCGTAGCGCATTAATCGCTGCCGCAACGCGCCGCGCCGGGATGCCAGCCAACGGCGGAGAAGATTCTGGCTGAAGAGGGAGAAGCTTTTATCTGCGATACTCCCGCCGTAGAGCGGGAGCAGATTCACCAGCAGATAATCACCGCAATCACGAAGTTTCTGCAGCAGGCGGGGATTGAGAGAGGCTGATGCCTGTTCACGGAGAAAAGAGCCTATTGCCAGCCCAATCCCCTCAACCAGAAATTTCTCCGGTTCACGGTGAGAGAAAAACCTACGCTTATCCGGATTAAACCGTCCGGATGACCCAGGAGAGAATAACGCTTCAAGAGTATAAAAACTAACCATCCAGCAGCAATTTCGTAAATACTCTTCTGACCGGACGTCATCAAATACGCAATACATCGATTCATCCAGCCGGACGATTTCCACTACCTATTCATTATTCTTACCATCGCGCTTATCCACGCTGACCAGATAACTCACCCCATCACCCAGCGAATGAGCTGAAAACCTTTTGACGGTAATATGCACAGCCACCTTTTCTTTTGTGTGCTGTGCATCTTTATCAGCTTTAGTCATCGCAGTCAGACAGCAGTGGTATTTCTGCGTAACCTCTTCCAGCCTTAAATTTTTAGCAATAAAAAAAGCCGGTTCATCTGAACCGGCTTCTCGGATAACTAAAGCATCAGCGATTACTCGTCATCTACCTCGGTTGCATCATCGTCAGTATCCACTTCCGGGGCGATCTCGTCATCCCCTTCCGCGACGCTGCCGTCAATGGCATCCAGCTCTTCTTCCGCAACCGGTTCGGCTACGCGCTGCAGACCCACCACGTTTTCTTCTTCCGCAGTACGGATCAGAATAACGCCCTGGGTGTTACGTCCAACCACGCTGACTTCCGAAACACGCGTACGCACCAGCGTACCGGCATCGGTAATCATCATGATCTGATCGCTGTCAACGACCTGTACCGCACCGACCACCGGTCCGTTACGTTCGGTCACTTTGATCGAAATAACACCCTGCGTTGCACGCGACTTGGTTGGGTATTCTGTGTTAGCCGTACGCTTACCGTAACCGTTCTGGGTCACTGTCAGAATCGCACCGTCATCGCGAGGAACGATCAGTGATACTACACGATCGCCTTCGGCCAGCTTGATGCCGCGCACACCGGAAGCGGTACGTCCCATGGCACGCACGGCGCTTTCCGCGAAGCGCACCACTTTACCGGCGGCGGAGAACAGCATCGCTTCATCGCTGCCGTTAGTCAGCGACACGCCGATCAGTTCATCGTCGTCACGCAGGTTGACGGCAATAATACCGGCGCTACGTGGACGGCTGAACTCGGTCAGGGCGGTTTTCTTCACGGTACCGCTGGCGGTGGCCATAAAGATATTCCAGCCTTCGGCGTATTCACGTACCGGCAGAATAGCGGTAATACGCTCATTGGCCTCAAGCGGCAGCAGGTTGACGATTGGACGCCCACGCGCACCGCGGCTGGCTTCCGGCAGCTGATACACCTTCATCCAGTAGAGGCGGCCACGGCTGGAGAAGCACAGAATGGTATCGTGAGTGTTGGCCACCAGCAGGCGGTCAATAAAGTCTTCTTCTTTGATGCGCGCGGCCGATTTACCTTTACCACCACGGCGCTGAGCTTCGTAGTCGCTCAGCGGCTGATACTTGACGTAACCCTGGTGCGACAGCGTGACCACCACATCTTCCTGAGTGATCAGGTCTTCGATGTTGATGTCGGCGCTGTTGGCAGTGATTTCGGTGCGCCGCTTATCGCCGAACTGATCGCGGATCAGCTCCAGCTCTTCGCGGATCACTTCCATCAGGCGCTCAGCGCTTTCCAGAATGCGCAGCAGCTCAGCGATTTGCATCAGCAGTTCTTTGTACTCGTCCAGCAGTTTTTCATGCTCAAGGCCGGTCAGTTTCTGCAGACGCAGATCCAGAATCGCCTGAGCCTGCTGCTCGGTGAGGTAATACTGGCCGTCGCGAATACCGTACTGCTCTTCCAGCCATTCCGGACGCGCGGCGTTGTCACCGGCGCGTTCAAGCATGGCGGAAACATTGCCCAGCTCCCACGAACGTGCAATCAGCCCTGCTTTTGCTTCAGCAGGCGATGCCGCACGACGGATCAGTTCAATGATCGGGTCGATGTTGGCCAGCGCCACGGCCAGCGCTTCAAGGATGTGCGCGCGATCGCGCGCCTTGCGCAGCTCAAAGATGGTACGGCGGGTAATCACTTCACGGCGGTGACGCACGAAGGCTTCAAGAATATCCTTCAGCGGCATAATTTTAGGCTGGCCCTGATGCAGCGCCACCATGTTGATGCCGAAGGAGGTTTGCAGCTGGGTCAGCGAATAGAGGTTGTTCAGAACTACTTCGCCAACCGCATCGCGCTTCACTTCGATCACGATGCGCATGCCGTCTTTATCGGACTCATCGCGCAGCGCACTGATGCCTTCAAGACGCTTTTCTTTCACCAGTTCGGCAATTTTCTCGATCAGGCGCGCTTTGTTCACCTGATACGGAATTTCATGCACGATAATGGTTTCGCGACCGGTTTTGGCATCGGCTTCGACGTCAGCGCGCGCGCGGATGTAGATCTTGCCACGACCGGTACGATAGGCCTCTTCAATGCCGCGACGGCCATTGATGATTGCCGCCGTTGGGAAATCCGGCCCCGGGATGTGCTCCATCAGGCCTTCGACGCTGATGCTTTCATCTTCAATAAACGCCAGACAGGCATTGATAACTTCGGTCAGGTTGTGCGGAGGAATATTCGTCGCCATCCCCACGGCAATACCGGAAGAACCGTTTACCAGCAGGTTTGGCACCCGCGTTGGCATCACTTCCGGGATCTGCTCGGTGCCATCATAGTTTGGCACAAAATCGACGGTCTCTTTTTCCAGATCCGCCAGCAGCTCGTGGGCGATTTTAGACATGCGCACTTCGGTGTAACGCATCGCAGCAGCGGAATCGCCATCGACGGAACCGAAGTTACCCTGACCATCAACCAGCATATAGCGCAGGGAGAACGGCTGTGCCATACGCACAATAGTGTCATACACGGCAGTATCGCCATGCGGGTGATATTTACCGATAACGTCGCCGACTACACGGGCGGATTTTTTATACGGTTTATTCCAGTCGTTACCGAGAACGTTCATGGCGTAAAGCACGCGGCGGTGAACCGGCTTTAGACCATCACGAACGTCTGGTAATGCGCGGCCAACGATGACCGACATGGCATAATCCAGGTAAGAGTTCTTTAACTCTTCCTCGATATTAACCGGTGTGATTTCTCTGGCTAGGTCGCTCATGGAGCCGCTATCCCTCTAGATTATTCCCGGATTCAAAGGTACGAAAGTATATCACACTGCGCCCTGGTGTGAACGGAAAGAGTCAGTTTGGCCGCTTTATTGCATTCTTAGCCTCCCCCTTACCCGCAGCATTGCCCACAGGCGCGGTGAAACATGTATACTGCAGCAAACTTTGGCTGGAGTAATAACCCAATGAATAAAGAACAAAACGGGGCCGCGCAGAACGTTGATAGCGGTGAAATTGCTAAATTTGAAGCCGTTGCTTCGCGCTGGTGGGATCTGGAAGGCGAGTTCAAACCGCTGCACCGCATCAACCCGCTGCGCCTGGGCTATATTGCGCAGCATGCCGGTGGCCTGTTCGGTAAAAAGATCCTCGACGTCGGCTGCGGCGGCGGCATTCTTGCGGAAAGCATGGCGCGTGAAGGCGCTCACGTTACCGGGCTGGATATGGGGGCCGAGCCGCTACAGGTTGCTCGCCTGCACGCGCTGGAAAGCGGCGTAAAAATTGATTATATCCAGCAGCTGGTAGAAGAGCATGCCGAACAGTTTGCCGGCCAGTACGACGTAGTGACCTGCATGGAGATGCTGGAACACGTCCCCGATCCGCGTTCGGTGGTTCACGCCTGCGCTAAGCTGGTGAAGCCCGGTGGCGAAGTCTTCTTCTCAACGATTAATCGCAACAGCAAAGCCTGGCTGATGGCCATTGTCGGGGCGGAATACATCCTTCGCATGGTACCGCGCGGCACGCATGATATTAAGAAGCTGATTCGCCCGGCCGAATTGCTGAGCTGGGTGGATGAAACCCCGCTGCGTGAACGTCATATGATTGGTCTGCACTACAATCCGCTGACCAACCACTTCAAGCTGGCTCCGGGTGTGGATGTCAACTATATGGTTCATACGCACCGCGCAGAGTAAAATTTCTACCCCGGTTGACCGACCGGGGCTTTTTTACCTTTAATGACCTGGCTGAATTCCCTTACCATCACCACCACTTTAGAGTCAGAAAAATCTGGAAATTTCAACGCTGCACATTATTTCTGCGCTCGATCATATTTCTAAAAAAAATCTTTCCCCATTGACATGGACCCAGGGCCTTGAGAAACGCGGACTTAGCCAAAACGGCCCGGCTTAAACAGCAAATTTTCGTGAAAATCAAGCCTTGTTAACCACACGAAATTTACTAAAATACTCACCATATTGTTATCCAGTCTTCTCTCACCCCCTATATGTAGTGTTTATCCACAGAGTTACTCACAACGAGCAAGCTGTGCATAAACGTGGGGATTATTTGTTTAAAACAGGTAAAACGCGACATGAATCAGAGTCTGCTTGTCACTAAGCGCGATGGCCGTACCGAACGCATCGATCTAGATAAAATCCACCGTGTGCTCGATTGGGCTGCCGAAGGGCTGCAAAATGTCTCCGTCTCTCAGGTTGAACTGCGTTCGCATATCCAGTTCTACGAAGGTATTCGCACTTCTGATATCCATGAGACGATTATCAAGTCTGCCGCCGACCTGATCTCCCGCGATGCGCCTGATTACCAGTATATGGCTGCCCGCCTGGCAATTTTCCACCTGCGTAAAAAAGCCTACGGCCAGTTTGAGCCACCGAAGCTGATCGACCAGGTGACGCGTATGGTGGAGATGGGCAAATATGACCGCCACCTGCTGGAGGACTACAGCCGCGAAGAGTTCGAACAGATGAACGGTTTTATCGACCACTGGCGTGATATGAACTTCTCCTACGCCGCGGTTAAGCAGCTGGAAGGCAAGTATCTGGTGCAGAACCGTGTGAGCGGTGAAATCTATGAAAGCGCCCAGTTCCTGTACATTCTGGTTGCTGCCTGTCTGTTCTCCGGCTATCCGCGCGAAACGCGTCTGGACTACGTTAAGCGTTTCTACGATGCGATCTCTACCTTCAAGATCTCGCTGCCAACGCCAATCATGTCCGGTGTGCGTACCCCAACCCGCCAGTTCAGCTCCTGTGTGCTGATCGAGTGCGGTGACAGCCTGGATTCGATTAACGCCACCTCCAGCGCTATCGTGAAATACGTTTCTCAGCGTGCCGGCATCGGCATCAACGCGGGCCGCATCCGCGCACTGGGCAGCCCGATTCGCGGCGGTGAAGCCTTCCACACCGGCTGTATTCCGTTCTACAAGCACTTCCAGACCGCCGTGAAGTCCTGTTCTCAGGGCGGCGTGCGCGGCGGTGCGGCAACGTTGTTCTACCCGATGTGGCACCTGGAAGTGGAAAGCCTGCTGGTGTTGAAAAACAACCGCGGCGTAGAAGGCAACCGCGTGCGCCATATGGACTACGGCGTGCAGCTCAACAAGCTGATGTATCAGCGCCTGCTGAAGGGTGAAGAAATTACCCTGTTCAGCCCGTCCGACGTCCCGGGCCTGTACGATGCTTTCTTTGCCGATCAGGATGAGTTTGAGCGTCTGTACACCAAATATGAGAAAGACGACAGCATTCGCAAACAGCGGGTGAAAGCGGTCGATCTGTTCTCGCTGATGATGCAGGAACGCGCCTCTACCGGCCGTATCTACATTCAGAACGTTGACCACTGCAACACCCACAGCCCGTTCGACCCGGCTATCGCGCCCGTTCGTCAGTCTAACCTGTGCCTGGAAATCGCGCTGCCGACCAAACCGCTGCTGGACGTTAACGACGAAAACGGTGAGATTGCGCTGTGTACGCTTTCCGCGTTTAACCTGGGTGCGATTGAAAGCCTCGACGACCTGCGCGAGCTGGCAACCCTCGCGGTACGCGCGCTGGATGCTCTGCTGGATTATCAGGATTATCCAATCCCGGCCGCTAAACGCGGTGCCATGGGTCGTCGTACCCTCGGTATTGGTGTGATCAACTTCGCCTACTACCTGGCGAAGAATGGCGTGCGCTACTCCGACGGCAGCGCAAATAACCTGACACACCAGACCTTTGAAGCCATTCAGTACTGGCTGCTGAAAGCCTCTAACGATCTGGCGATCGAACAGGGTGCCTGCCCGTGGTTTAATGAAACCACCTATGCTCAGGGTATTCTGCCGATTGATACCTATAAGAAAGATCTGGATGCGATCAGCAACGAACCGCTGCATCTGGATTGGGAAGTGCTGCGCGAGTCGATCAAAACTCACGGCCTGCGTAACTCCACGCTGTCTGCCCTGATGCCGTCTGAAACCTCTTCGCAGATTTCTAACGCCACCAACGGGATTGAACCGCCGCGCGGCCATATCAGCATCAAAGCGTCTAAAGACGGTATTTTGCGCCAGGTGGTACCGGAGTATGAGCGTCTGAAAGACAACTATGAACTGCTGTGGGAAATGCCGAACAACGACGGCTATCTGCAGCTGGTGGGACTGATGCAGAAGTTTATCGATCAGGCGATTTCATCCAATACCAACTATGACCCGACGCGTTTCACCAACGGTAAAGTACCGATGAAGCAGCTGCTGAAAGATCTGCTGACCGCCTATAAGTTCGGCGTGAAAACGCTGTACTACCAGAACACCCGTGATGGTGCGGAAGATGCGCAGGATGACCTGGCACCTTCAATTCAGGATGACGGCTGCGAAAGCGGCGCCTGCAAAATCTAATCTTCAGGGGGCCACCTGCCGGCCCCCTCCCTGATTTCCTGTAGCATGACTCGGCTACCACAACGGATTATTATTTATGGCTTACACCACGTTTTCGCAGAACAAAAATGACCAGCTGCTGGAGCCGATGTTTTTTGGCCAGTCGGTCAACGTTGCCCGTTACGATCAGCAAAAATACGATATCTTTGAAAAGCTGATTGAAAAGCAGCTCTCCTTCTTCTGGCGCCCGGAAGAAGTGGATGTTTCACGCGATCGCATCGACTATCAGGCGCTGCCGGATCACGAAAAGCATATTTTTATCAGTAACCTGAAGTACCAGACGCTGCTGGATTCGATCCAGGGACGCAGCCCGAACGTGGCGCTGCTGCCGCTGATCTCGATCCCAGAACTGGAAACATGGGTAGAAACCTGGGCGTTCTCAGAGACCATCCACTCGCGTTCCTACACTCATATTATCCGCAATATCGTTAACGATCCGGCCGTGGTCTTTGACGACATCGTCGCTAACGAGCAGATCCTCTCCCGCGCGAAGGATATTTCCGGCTACTACGACGATTTGATCGAGATGACCAGCTACTGGCACCTGCTGGGCGAAGGCACTCACGATGTTGCCGGTAAAACTATCACCGTCAATCTGCGCACGCTGAAAAAGCAGCTGTATATCTGTCTGATGAGCGTCAACGCGCTGGAAGCGATTCGCTTCTACGTTAGCTTCGCCTGTTCGTTTGCCTTTGCCGAGCGCGAGTTGATGGAAGGTAACGCCAAAATCATCAAGCTGATCGCCCGTGATGAAGCGCTGCATCTGACCGGTACCCAGCATATGCTGAACCTGCTGCGCAGCGGTGAAGACGATCCGGAAATGGCCGAGATTGCCGAAGAGTGCCGCCAGGAGTGCTACGATCTGTTCGTACTGGCAGCCGAGCAGGAAAAAGAGTGGGCGGAATACCTGTTCAGCGGCGGATCGATGATCGGCATGAACAAAGATATCCTGTGGCAGTACATCGAATACATTACCAATATTCGTATGAACGCCGTGGGTCTGGATCTGCCATTTAAAACCCGCTCCAACCCAATCCCATGGATTAACTCCTGGCTGGTGTCGGACAACGTGCAGGTGGCACCGCAGGAAGTTGAAGTCAGTTCCTATCTGGTTGGCCAGATTGATGCGGAAGTGAATACCGACGATCTTAGCGACTTCGAGCTGTAAAATGCCCTGTTCGATTATTACTCTGCGTGCTTCCGGCACGCAGCTGGAGTGCGGGGAGCATCATCCCTCCCTGCTCGCTGCGCTTGAGGCGAACAAAGTCTGCATTGAGTACCAGTGTCGGGAAGGCTACTGCGGTTCGTGCCGCACCCGCCTGCTGAAAGGCGAGGTCAGCTATGCGAGTAAGCCGCTGGCGTTTATTCAGCAGGGCGAGATCCTGCCCTGCTGCTGCCAGGCTCAGGGCGATATTGAGATCGAGCTGTAATACAGCGGTTTTACTGCAGAAAATACCCCTCCGGACTTCCGGGCAGCCACGGTGCCGGCCGCCCATTTTCCCCGTCGGATTTTACAGCGTTTCCACCACATCAATCCAGCCGTGGCCGGTAGTGACAGTCTGACCATTCAGCCAGCGGCGCAGCATGTTAAGCGCCAGCATGGCGACCATATCCTGCCGGGCTTTCAGACCGTGGCGGCTGACGTTAAACTTCACCCGCTGCGCAAAGATGCCGTCCGGCGTGTTCAGCGCAAACCCCAGCTTATCGTCTTCAATGCCGCCCACAATCAGCACCACCTGCGCATCATTTTCCTGCGCCAGTATGAAGCTGCGTTCCGCCAGCTGCTTGAGGGACTCCGGTCGATTCGGTAAAACGTTACCCGCGTTGAGTCTGGCACCAGCAGAAGCCAGCTGCCACTGCAGCAGACCGGCGGTGAACTGTTCACTCACGCTTAGCGACAGCTCGCGCTCGCCCAGGCGCCGCGCCAGCTGCTCCGGCAGCCCTTCCAGACCCTCGAAAATCACGCTGTCACCGGCGATTTCACGCACCTGCTGCCAGAACTGCTCCATCTCGGCCAGCTTGTCCGCCGGACCGTTCAGCTTCAGTTCAATAATCGGCATCGACGCGCGATAGCCCACCACCACGCCTTCCGGCAGCGGCAACGGTTCAATCGCAGAAGCCAGCTCGCTTTCGCCGCGGCCAAAGGTAGTCATTCGCAGACACAGCGGCGGTTCTGGCAGCTGATAGCGGGATTTGAGACGTGGCAGGATCTCGCCGTGGACCATAGTTTTAAACTCTGACGGCACACCGGGCGTAAAGAAGATCCAGCAGCGATTCAGCTCAATAGCGAAACCGCAGGCGGTACCCACCGGGTTATCCAGCATTTCAGCACCGACCGGGATTTCTGCCTGCTTGCGGTTGCTGGGTGCCATCGGTTTACCACGGCTGGCAAAAAACGCTTCCATTTTGGTCAGCCACTCCGGGTGGATCTGTAAGCCAACGCCGGCAGCGGTTGCGGCAGCCAGCGAGCTGAGATCGTCGCTGGTCGGGCCAAGGCCGCCGTTGACGATCAGCACATCGGCGGTTTTACTGCGCTCGGTCAGGACATTGACCAGCTCCGGGAGGCTGTCGCCCACCGTCTGGCGACTGGTCATCGGTAAACCGTTTTCAAACAGCACCCCCGCCAGCCATGCGGCATTGGTATCAACAATTTGACCGTGCAGCACTTCATCACCAGTGGCGAGCATTTCCACTCTTATCATTTTTATCTCCGGGTCTCTCAGATCTTAACACTGTAAGAAGCCCGCCCGATAAAAACAATGTGATTTTCCCTTCTATTTCCGATCGCGGAGCCAGGCCAGAAGGCGGTGCCGCGATGGTTTAATCCCCTCTCCCGCAAGCTGAGGCAACGGATACCAGCCGACCGGATGCTGGTAGTCCGCCAACTGAGGTGCCGCCCAGTCGGCAAGCTTATCTAAGTCAATTTCCCCCGCCACCAGCGCCACCGGCCGGTGACCATATTCGCTATCCACCTGTGGTACCACAACCGCCTGCGTCACTGCCGGATGGCCCAACAGCACCCTTTCAATCAGCTCAGGCTGCACCGCCTCACCGCCGCTGAAAAACAGGTTATCGCGACGCCCGTCGATGCACAGTTCACCCTGCTGCCAGTGGCCGAGATCGCCCGTATGCAGCCAGCCGTTATCGTCGGTCAGCGACTGCAATGCGCCATCAAGCCAGTAGCCCTGCGCCAGCGTAGGCGAGCGTAGCCAGATCTCGCTTTCAACCAGTTTGACCTCCTGTCCGGGGAGCGGTTTACCTGTGCTGCCGGAACCGTCCACACGGCCGGCGCACACCGTTGACGCGCTTTCCGTCAGGCCGTAGCCGCACCAGCAGCGGATTCCCGCTGCTTCGGCCCGGGTGGTCAGCTCAGACGGGATCGCCGCGCCGCCAAGCAGTACGGCCCGCAGACCCGTTGGAAGTACGGGCTGATTCAGCAAACGCCATAGCTGCGTCGGCACCAGCGAGGCAAAGCTACTGCGCGCCAGCGCCGCCGACAGATCCTGTGATTGATCGATGACCAGCGTTGCCCCGGCAGACAGCCATCGCCAGATAATGCCCAAACCGGAAACGTGATACAGAGGTAACGACAGCAGCCAGCGATCCCGCGGAGTGAAATCCATCAGACCGATTACCGCCGCCGCACTGTGCAGGTGGGCGTCAAAGGTATGTGCTGCTGCTTTCGCCAGCCCGGTCGTCCCCGACGTCAGGGTCAGCGTAGCTAACGCATTTCGCTGCCAGGGATGGTTGGCGCGGCCGGCGGCCGTTGTCAGGTTTAGCGGAAGAGCCTGCGGAACAGGGGGGGCATCGATACTGAGCGCAAACGCCACGCCCAGACCGGGCAGTAACTGATTCAGCTGGGCGTCGGGCAGCTGCGGATTAAGCATCAGCACCCGCGCGCCACAGGCCAGCAGGCTCATCCATGCCAGCACCGCCGACAAACTATTACGGCTGCGTAGCGCCACTCTCATTTCGGGCATCACGCCCTGTTGACGAAAGCCGTTTGCCTGCCCGGCAATGCGCTCGGCCAGTTGCTGCCAGCTCAGCGTTTCATCACCAGTGTCGATGGCCGTCGCCTGCGGGTAACACTGCTGCCAGTACAGCCAGGGCCAGTCATTTATTGCTGCCACAGACATTGCAGTTCCTCTCTCCGTGAAAGGGGTAATGCGCTGCCCGGCCACTGGCGCAGCAGCTGTTGCTGCATGAGCAACAGGGTATCCAGCCCGGGCACGATGCCCGGCGTGAGTTGCTGCGCCAGCCGCGCCAGCTGCGTCAGGCCCAGGCTGGACTCCAGCGCGGAGCTGATAACCGGGGTTAACCCCAGCCGCTGCGCCGCTGCAACCTGTTGCTGTACTTTCTGAATACTACCGGTCAGCGTGGGCTTGATCACTACCGCCCTGACGCCCTGCTGCGCGCTTAGCAGCGTGGCATCCTCACGCAGGCTTTCATCCCACGCGATAGCAATCCCGGTCTGCCGGGCAAAGGCCATGCTTTCCGCCACCGTTCGGCACGGCTCTTCAATAAAGGTAATGCGCTCGCGCAGCTCGGTGGAAATATAGCGGGCAAACTGTAATGCCCGCTCCAGCGTCCAGCTGCGGTTTGCATCCAGCCGCAGTGTAAGATTCGGCAGCGCTTCCAGCAGCAGATTGACCTGCATCCCGTCACGCACTGCTTCATACAGCCCCACTTTCATTTTTGCCAGCGGTGCAGGCTGATTCTGTAAACGCCCGAACAGCGCGTCAGGATCGCCGCTGCACAATATCGCGCTCTGCCAGCAGCCTTCCGCGGGCAGTTGCCCCTCCAGTTCAGCCAGCGCGCAGCTAATACCGAAGGCGACCGAAGGCAGCGGGCTTTCCGGTGGCTGTTCTCCATCACACCAGCGCTCCAGCCACTTCACGGCCTGCTGCCGGGCATGTTCAGGCGTCTCCACGCTGAACTGTGGCAGCGGAGCGATCTCCCCCCAACCTTCCCCTCTCTCATCGACCAGTTTCACCAGCATTCCCAAACGGCTTTTCAGCCGCTGCTCGCGCAGCACGACACCTGCGTCCAGAGCAAGCTGATAGCCAAACAGCGTTGCGCTGCGCATCATGGATTACGCCTGAAGGAAGAGAAATCTGGCTGACGCTTCTGGTTAAAAGCGTTGCGTCCCTCCTGTCCCTCTTCGGTCATGTAGAACAGCATGGTGGCGTTGCCGGCCAGCTCCTGTAAACCAGCCTGGCCGTCGCAGTCGGCGTTCAGCGCGGCTTTCAAACAGCGCAGCGCCATCGGGCTGTTTTGCAGCATCTCGCGGCACCAGCGCACGGTTTCCTGCTCAAGCTGCGCCAGCGGTACGACCGTATTGACCAGCCCCATATCCAGCGCCTGCTGCGCGTTGTACATGCGGCAGAGGAACCAAATCTCGCGCGCTTTTTTCTGCCCGACGATACGCGCCATATAGGCGGCCCCCCAGCCGCCGTCGAAGGAACCCACCTTTGGCCCGGTCTGACCAAACTGTGCATTATCCGCCGCAATGGTCAGATCGCACATCATATGCAGCACGTGGCCGCCGCCGACCGCATAGCCTGCTACCATCGCCACTACGGGTTTCGGGCAGGTGCGGATCTGGCGCTGAAGATCCAACACATTCAGGTGATGCACTCCCGCATCGTCCTGATAGCCGCCATAGTCGCCGCGAACTTTCTGATCGCCACCGGAACAGAAAGCCAGATCGCCCTCACCGGTGAGGATAATCACTCCGACCGCCGGATCGCGACGGGCATCGTCCAGCGCCTGCTGGATTTCCGTCACCGTCAGAGGACGAAACGCATTCCGCACCTGCGGGCGGTTAATAGTGATCTTTGCGATGCCATCCGCCGTTTTGTGATAGCGGATATCGCTGAATTCCAGCGGTACCGGCAGCCACTGCGCCGGGGCGGTTAGCATGGATTCGTCGGGAGAAATCATCGAAGCTCCTGTTAATAGTTATTAAGCAACAGCGAAAGCTGATGGGAAAATGCCATCGGATTGGCCAGGTGAGTGTTGTGGCCGGCATCGCGGATCACCAACGGTGTCAGACCCGACTGCTGCGCCAGCTGTAGGAATTTGAGATCCCATTCACCGCACAGATAATGGAAGGGAATCGTCTTCTGCCGTAGCTCCGCCAGCAGGTCGGGCTGTACGGAAAGGGAAGTGGCTTCCAGCATGGTCGCCAGCCCCTCTGCGCGATTGTTTAGCCGACGGGCAATCATCGCCTGTCGCTGCGGGTTGGTAAGCTCAGCAAAAACCGGCTGTTGATACCACTGGCTGAGCACCAGCGGCAATGGCTGCTGGCGAAAGCGCTGCGCCCAGCAAAAATCGTGCTCGCGGCGCGTTTCGCGCTCGCTTTGACGAGTTAAGCCAAAGTGACCGGCTTCAGCCAGCAGACCACAAAGCCTGCCGTCATCGTGGCGGCAGGCGTGATAAAACGCCAGCCGCGCACCGAGGGAGTAACCAATCAGCCAGTAGCGTTCGACCTGATGGTAGTTCAGCGTTGCACTCAGCCGCTGTGAGAATTCGTCAAAGCCGCTGACGATTTGCGCCTGTGAACCGCCGTGCCCCGGCAGGTCAATGCTGAGCAGCGGCCAGTGCCGAAAATAGTGCTGCACCGGCTGCCAGTCATCCGCGCTGCCCAGAAAGCCGTGCAGCCAGACCAGCACCGGTCTGATGCTGCGATGGTGCCCCTGCCAGCGCGCATGTAAAATCACAGCGTCATCACCTCTTTGAGTAAACCAGCCAGGGCCTGCGCCCCCGCATCGCCGTCACAAACCACTTCCACCAACGTAACGCCGCGTGTGAATCCCTCCCTCACCGCGTCGGCCAGTGCAGACCAGTTTTCCGCCCGTCGATACTGCAGGCCAAAAGCCGCCGCCGCGTGGCTGAAATTAACCCTGGGCGGCATGGCAAAGAAACGCTCGCGTTCGCTTTGCGGCGTCGGCAGCAGAGAGAAAATTTGCCCACCCTGGTTGTTAACCACCAGCACCACGACCGGTGCGGATGCCTGCTGCAGCAGTGCCAGGCTGTTGATATCGTAAAGGGCGGAGAGATCCCCCAGCAGCAGCAATAACGGCTGCCCGAGCCCGCGCTGAACGCCTGCAGCCGACGCGATCAGTCCGTCGATGCCGCTGGCACCGCGGTTACTGTATACCGGATATCCCACAGGCAGGCGTGCCAGCGCATCCACCAACCGGATGGCGAGGCTGTTGCCGACAAACAGCACGCCTTTCTCTGCCAGCAGCTCCGGCAGCAGGCGCGCCAGCTGCGCCTCGCCAAAGCCGGTAAGATGCTGCGCCAGGTAGCGGCTGGTTTTTTCTGCCAGTTCCTGAAGCTGCGGGCACCAGGGCTGGCGCGGCATTGCCGGATGTTTTGCCAGCCACTCGCCCGCGCGAGCCTGTACCCGAATCCCCTGATGAAAGGCGGGATCGCGCTGGCCGGGGAGCGGATCGATTAACCACCATTTTGCCGATTGGCACTGCTGCTGGAACTGTAAAAGGTTGCGGCTGGTCAGGCTGCTACCAAACTGCACGACTAACTGTGCGTCATTCAGCGCCTGCCGGGCCTGAGGATGTGCCAGCCAGAGCGCGGAATGCGGTAGCGGCTGGCCGCTTTGCGACAGGACATCACCCAGCAGCGGCCAGCCAAGCTGCTCAGCCCACTCGGCAATCTGCTGCCCCTCAGCGGCACTGACTCTACCAACGATCACTACGCCCCGCTGCTGGCGGGCAAAAAACCAGTCCGGCATTATGGGAACAGCCGCAATTGCGAAATAACTGAGCCAGGGATTCGGGCTGCGCCACCAGCCGCCCAGCTCATTAATCCATGCCAGGTATTCCCCGTCATCCTCACCGTAAAGCGGTTCTGCAAACGGGCAGTTGATATGTACCGCGCCGCTTTTCTGCGCGGCCAGCAGGGTATCCAGCGCGGATACCTGCCAGCGCGCCGGAATATCGGGAGTCGGCCGGGGAAGATTCAGTGCGGCAGTGACGTGGCTGGCAAAAATACCCTGCTGGTCGATGGCCTGATTGGCTCCGCAGCCGATCAGTTCTGTCGGCCGGTCCGCGGTAACCACCACCAGTTTTTCACCGCCCTGGCGGGCCTCCACCAGGGCCGGATAAAGGTTGGCTACCGCCGTGCCTGAAGTAACAATAATGGCCACCCGCTGCCCGCTGCTTTTTGCCAGCCCCAGCGCTAAAAAACCTAGACCGCGTTCATCAAAATGCGTGTGGCAAACCAGTTTTTCATTGTCGGCAGCGGCCAGCGCCAATGGTGCCGAGCGCGATCCGGGCGCAATACAAACATGCCGGATATCGTGCCGGGTAAGTGCTTCAACAAGAACGGTAGCCCAGCGGCGATTGAACGTTGCGTACGACATAGCCACTCCAGATCAAATTGACTGAAGTCATTATAAGCAGGCACTTTTTCGATCTTTTTGATTTGAACCAGCATTATGCCGGTTTTAGTCAGGGTAAATAACAGGGAGTTTATGGCGGGGAATGTTGCAAAAATCCGGTGCCCGTAAAAGGGCACCAGGCATGGTACAGCGTTGCATTAACGACGAGCCAGCAGCAGTCCGATCACCAGACCGAGCGTGGCACCGACACCAATGCCCTGCCATGGCTTATCGTGAACGTAATCATCGGCGCGGGAAACGGCCTGACGAGCACGGTAGTAATAGGTATCAGACGCATTACTGATGCGCGATTTCACTTCATGAAGTGAATTTTCTGCTCTGGCCTTTAGTTCAACATACTTCTGGTCAGCCGGATCGCCAGATGACTTCAACACTTCTTCCAGCGTTTTGGTCAGCAAAGCCAGATCGTCATCCAGTCGAGTCTCATGCGGTTCAGTCTGTGTAGCCATTGTCATCCTCCGTGGGCGAATTACACATTGCTTGCCGAGTAACTATAGACCCTATTTTCGGCGGTACATGGCAAAAAGGGCCAGTTATCCCTCATAGCCCCGTTAACGAGCGCTGCCGTTCGTCGGCAAAGATGCTGTTTATTGCAGCTTCCGCGCAGGTTCGCAGTAGAAATCACTGCGGTTTTTGGATTTATCTGATAAATTTTTCCTGAACTGAATTAGTCACCAGGCAAGCTGTCGTAACTCCCTGTAGTCGGGCCAAATCCGGCGACGCGAATGCGTGAAGTACGCGCGACAGTCAACACAAGCTCCGTTCAGCAAAGGATATGATTTCTGGCATGAATCGAAGAATGTTTATGAAAGCGTCAATGGCATTCGCAACCTTAAGTGGAATGTCTGGTATCTCCACCCTGTTCTCCCAGGCCGCCTGGGCAGACAGTGAGATTGCCGACGGCACTGCAGTGCGATTTGATTTTGACGTGCTCAAAAAATTAGCCGCCGATCTGGCGAAAAAACCTTACGGTGGCGCGCCGGCTCCGCTGCCGCAAACCCTGGCCGCCCTAACGCCACAGGCCTATAACGAAATCCAGTACGATGCCAATCACTCGCTGTGGAACGGCATCGATAACCGTCAGCTTGACGTTCAGTTCTTCCACGTGGGGATGGGATTTAAACGCCGCATCCGCATGTTCTCCGTGGACAGCAGCAGCCGGGAAGCGCGTGAGATTCATTTCCGCCCCGAGCTGTTCAACTACAACAATGCGCACGTTGATACCGCCCAGCTGGAAGGCAAAACCGATCTCGGCTTTGCCGGGTTCCGCGCCTTTAAAAAGCCCGAACTGGCTCGCCGCGATATCGTCTCCTTCCTCGGCGCCAGCTACTTCCGCGCGGTGGATGAAACCTATCAGTACGGCCTTTCCGCTCGCGGCGTGGCGATTGATACCTTCAGCAACGGTAAAGAAGAGTTCCCTGACTTCACCGCCTTCTGGTTCGAAACGCCAAAAGCCGATGACACCACCTTCACCGTCTACACTCTGCTGGATGGCGCAAGCTGCACCGGCGCGTTTAAGTTCATCATCCACTGCGAGGAAAAGCGCGTGGTGATGGAGGTGGAAAACCACATCTTTGCGCGCAAGGATATCTGGCAGCTGGGTATCGCGCCGATGACCACCATGTTCAGCTGCGGCAACAACGAGCGCCGCATGTGCGACACCATCCATCCGCAGATCCACGATTCCGATCGTCTGGCCATGTGGACCGGTGTCGGTGAGTGGATCTGCCGCCCGCTGAACAACCCGCAACGCCTGACCTTTAACGCCTACAAGGATGAAAACCCGCGCGGCTTTGGCATGTTACAACTCAATCATGATTTCCAGAACTATCAGGACGTGATCGGCTGGTACAACAAGCGTCCGAGTCTGTGGGTGGAACCGGTTGGAAAATGGGGCAAAGGCGCGGTCAATCTGATGGAGATCCCGACCACGGGAGAAACACTGGATAATATCGTCTGCTTCTGGCAGCCAGCCGAGCCGATCAAGGCCGGCAGCGAGCACAGCTTCCAGTACAAGCTTTACTGGAGCGGCCTGCCGCCAGTTCGTAGCGGTCTGGCTCGGGTTAACGCTACCCGCACCGGCATGGGTGGCTTCCCGGAAGGCTGGGCACCGGGTGAACACTATCCGGACGTCTGGGCGCGTCGTTTTGCCGTTGACTTCGTCGGTGGCGATCTGAAAGCCGCCGCGCCGAAGGGCATCGAACCGGTAATCGAAGTCACCTCAGGTACGCTCAAACAGGTTGAAATCCTCTACGTTGAGCCAATCAACGGCTATCGTATTCTGTTTGACTGGTATCCGAACAGCGATTCAACCGCGCCGGTGAACATGCGTATGTTCCTGCGAACCAAAGACGAAACGTTGAGTGAAACCTGGCTGTATCAGTACTTCCCGCCGCCGCCGGATAAGCGTAAGTACGTCGATGACCGGATTATGACTGCCGGCTAACGTCGCTTTCGCTTCCTGCCGGGTCGGGAAAACGATGCAAGGCGGCCTGCAACGGGCCGCCTTTCTGCGAAATCCGCGATGTATTTCACCGGGCACTCTTCTGCCAAAACGGCTAAAACCCGTCGCTAATCCGGTGGTTAAGCCAGCCCACCGATCCCTGCTTTTCTACCCAGCCTGATTAGCCTGAACGCAGCATATCGACATGCGGAATATCATCTTCAAGGTATTCATCACTAACCGCCACAAATCCCAGACGCCCATAAAACCGTTGCAGATGTGCCTGCGCCGACAGGAAAATTGGCCGCTGCGGACAGTGACGTTCACAGCTGTCTATTGCCTGCTCCATCAGCCTGCTGCCCAGATTCAGGCCCCGCGCCTCGCCGGAAATAATGACCCGCCCGATTCTCACCGGCTGCCCGGCTTCCTGTGGCACCAGAATTCGCGCATAGGCCACCATACGTTCATCAATAATCCCCAAAAGATGCCGGTTATCCCCGGACAGGTCTGCGCCGTCGATATCCAGGTAAGGACATTGCTGCTCCACAATAAAGACCGCATTACGCAGCGCCAGCAGCTGATAAAGCTGGCTGGTACTGAGTTCGCTATGGTGTAAATCGTGCCAGTTCAGATCCATACAATTCCTCTGAGCAAAAAAAATCGGGCCACAAGGGCCCGATTATTACCTGGATTGCCGTAACTTACATTAACGGCTGTGCCAGATTGACCAGCGAAATCAGCGGCTGAGGATAGATACCCAGCAGCAGTACCAGAATCGCAGAGATCAGCACCACGATACCGCCAGCGGTAAACGCCCAGTTAGACGGCGCATCGCGCATTGCCATTTCAGGCGGTGTCAGATACAGACTGACGGTGACGCGCAGGTAGTAGTACAGACCGATGGCGCTACCGAGCACCACCGCACCGGTCAGCCACCACAGTTCGGCGCTGACGCCCACTGCCAGCACGTAGAATTTACCGATAAAGCCCAGCGTCATCGGAATACCTGCCAGCGACAGCATCACCACTGTCATCACAGCAGACAGTATCGGACGATGCCAGAACAGACCGCGGTACGAGTAAAGTGAATCCGCATCCGGTCCGCTATACGGGCTGGACATCATGCTGACCACACCGAAGGCGCCCAGGCTGCTGAACAGATAACCAGCCAGGTAAACACCGACGGTTTCCAGCGACAGCTGATGAGTCTGAACGGCAACCAGCGCAACCAGCAGGTAACCCATATGCGCAATCGAGGAGTAACCCAGCATACGCTTGATATTGCTCTGCGAAATCGCCATCAGGTTCCCGAACAGCATCGAGGCAACGGCAATAATACCCAGTACCGTGCGCACGCCTTCGCTGTCGGTCATCGGCGCGTACATAAACAAGCGCATCAGCACGGCGAAGATAGCGATTTTACTGGCGGTTGCCAGGAACGTTGTCACAGGAGCTGGTGCACCCTGATAAACATCCGGCGTCCACAGATGGAACGGAACCAGCGACAGCTTAAAGCCAAAGCCAACGATCATCAGGCCAAGACCTGCCAGCAGCAGAGGCTGATGAATCAGACCGTCGTTCAGGCTTTTGCCCAGCGCCACAAAGCCAAGGTTACCGGAATCGGCATACACCAGCGCCATACCGAACAGCAGGAAGGACGATGCTGCGGCAGAGAGGATGGTGTACTTGATGGCGGCTTCCAGCGAGCGTTTCTGCTGGAAGGCGTAGCCCACCAGACCAAACAGCGGCAGGGAGATCAGCTCAATACCAATAAACAGCGACGCCAGGTGGTTGGCACCGGCCAGCACGATGCCGCCCAGTGCGGCAATCAGCACCAGCAGATAGAACTCTTCACGGTTATCCGGGTAGGTAGCCAGCCACGGATAGGCAAAAGTACAGGTCGCCAGGCTGGCCAGGATCACCAGGCCGGTATAGAGAATGGCATAGCCGTCCACCCGCAGCAGCGGGGTCACATCCATTGGCCCTGCCTGGCCGACAAAGTAAAGAGAAAACAGCGCCAGGTTCAGGCCAATCACCGCCAGTGTTGCATTGACGAAATGGTTGCGTCGCCACGCAATGGACAGCATCACAACTACCACCGTCAATCCGACGATCAGCAGCGGCAGAAGTGCGATCAGTTGTTGAGGAGTTATTGTCATGGCGAATTACGGCCTTGTAGTTGAAATTGAAGCGGTAAACCACTGCTGGATGTTACTCATCGCAGCGTGGGAGGTATCCAGAATCGGCTGCGGATAAACGCCCAGCAGCACCAACAGGACAACCAGCACCATGATCATCAGGAACTCACGCGCTGACATGCCGCGCAGTGGCGTATCCGACTTTGGCGCACCGTAGTAAGCGCGCTGCATCATGATCAGTGAGTAAACCGACGCAAACACCAGTCCAAACGTCGCGATCAGAATGATCGTCGGCACGCTCTGGAAGCTGCCGGTCAGGATCATAAACTCACCAACGAAGTTACCGGTACCCGGCATACCCAGGTTTGCCACCGCGAAGAACAGCGACAGGCCGGGCAGCCATTTGATGCGCGACCACAGGCCCCCCATCTGGCGCATATCACGGGTATGCAGACGCTCATACAGCTGACCACACAGAATAAACAGCGCAGCCGTAGACAGGCCGTGCGTAATCATCAGAATCACAGCGCCCTGGTAAGCCAGCTGGCTGCCGGTGTAGATGGCAATCAGGACAAAGCCCATATGAGAGATCGAGGAGTAAGCAATCAGACGTTTGATATCGTACTGAGAGAATGCCATCCATGCGCCGTAGAAGATACCGATAACTCCCAGCCACATCGCAATCGGGGCAAACTCTGCGGAGGCATTCGGGAATAGCGGTAGAGCAAAGCGCAGCAGACCATAGGCCGCGGTTTTCAGCAGAATACCCGCCAGATCAACGGAGCCTGCGGTCGGCGCCTGGCTATGTGCATCAGGCAGCCACCCGTGCAGCGGCACCACCGGCATTTTTACCGCAAAGGCGATAAAGAAGCCGAGCATCAGCACATATTCAACCGTATGCGACATCGGCGTTTTCAGCAGATCTTCGTAGTTGAAGGTCCACACGCCGGTGGCATTGTAGTGAACAAATACCAGCGCCAGAATGGCGATCAGCATGATCAGGCCGCTTGCCTGGGTATAAATGAAGAACTTGGTAGCTGCCGTAATACGCGTCTTCCCGTCAGAGGCTTTATGGCCCCAGAGCGCGATCAGGAAGTACATCGGCACCAGCATCATTTCCCAGAAGAAGAAGAACAGGAACAGGTCAACGGCAAGGAATACGCCGATAACGCCACCCAGAATCCACAGCAGATTCAGGTGGAAAAAGCCCTGCCACTTCTCGATTTCATTCCATGAGCAGAGAATGGCCATCAGACCGAGCAGACCGGTCAGCACCACCATCAGCAGTGACAAACCGTCCAGCGCCAGATGGAAATGAATGCCAAAGCGCGGAATCCACGGCACGTTGAATTCAGATTGCCACTGCGGCAATCCGGAAGCCTGGGTCAGTGAGTAACCACCCTGCAGCCACAGCTGCAGTGACAGCACCAGCGTCAGCCCCATCGCGATCAATGCAATCCAGCGCGGCACTTTGGGACCAAAGCGTTCGAGCTGCCAGCACAACAGACCACCGACGAAGGGGAGGATTATAAGCCAAGGTAATAACATGGCGGTTTGTTCCCTTTATTTCGAATTTTTCTACTGGGGCGAAGCTCAGCTCCACCCCAACTCACTAACCTTTACAGCACCATCAGCAGATACAGGACGACAACGGCACCGATGCTCGTTGCGGCAAGATACCAGCGCAGATAGCCGTTTTCGCTGATTACCAGGCCTTTGTTGCCTACACGCGCGAAAATCGCCGGAATATTCATCACTGAATTGAGCGGGTCGCGCCGCAGCAGCCGGGCAATGCCGAGGTAAGGCTTAACGAAGACTTTGTCATACAGCCAGTCGAAGCCCCAGGCGGCAAACCACCAGGTTGAGAAGAATCGGCCCGGCGCGCTGTTGGCAACCGCGGTCACCAGCGTACGTTTGCCCAGCCACAGTGCGGCGGCCAGCAGAATACCGACAATCGCTACCACGCCGGAGGCAATTTCCAGCACCATCACGCTGCCGTGCGCCAGTTCAGTGGTCTCCGGCAGTACGCCTTCCAGCGGTGGTACGATCATCGCACCGATAAAGGTTGAGAGAACTAACAGCACAATCAGCGGCAGATGGTGAGTGATCCCCTTCCCTGCATGAGCATGAATTTTCTCTTCACCGTGGAAGGTGATAAAGATCATCCGGAAGGTATAGAGAGACGTCATAAAGGCGCCCGCCAGGCCAGCAACCATCAGATTGATATGGCCGTTCGCCAGCGCACCCGCCAGAATTTCATCCTTACTGAAGAAGCCTGCGGTAATCAGCGGCAGCGCCGACAGCGCCGCACCGCCCACCAGGAAGCAGACATACACCAGCGGAATGCTCTTACGCAGGCCACCCATTTTGAAGATGTTCTGCTCGTGGTGGCAGGCAAGGATCACCGAACCAGACGAGAGGAACAGCAGCGCTTTGAAGAACGCGTGAGTCATCAGGTGGAAAATGGCCGCATCCCACGCCTGAACGCCCAGCGCAAGGAACATGTAGCCAATCTGGCTCATCGTTGAATAAGCCAGCACGCGTTTGATGTCGGTCTGAACCAGCGCGGCAAAACCTGCCAGAACCAGCGTAATCGCACCGATAATGCCGACCAGATGCAGCACTTCAGGCGTCAACAGGAACAGGCCGTGGGTACGTGCAATCAGGTAAACACCGGCGGTGACCATCGTCGCGGCGTGGATCAGTGCGGATACCGGGGTTGGACCCGCCATCGCATCGGCCAGCCAGGTCTGCAACGGCAGCTGAGCGGATTTACCAACCGCACCGCCTAACAGCATCAGCGTGGCCCACTGCAGCATATGGTTATCAGCCGCAAAGTGTGCCGGTGCCAGCTCGACCATTTCGCGGAAGTTCAGCGTGCCCAGCTCGTTGTAGAGAATAAACAACGCAAATGCCAGGAACACGTCACCGACGCGAGTAATGATAAACGCCTTCATCGCCGCCGCGCCGTTTTTCGACTCGGTGTAATAGAAGCCGATCAGCAGGTAGGAGCACAGACCCACACCTTCCCAACCGAGATACATCAGCATCAGGTTGTCGGCCAGCACCAGGACCACCATGCTGGCGATAAACAGGTTGGTGTAGGCGAAGAAGCGCGAGTAGCCCTCCTCTCCACGCATGTACCAGGAGGCAAACATGTGGATGAAGAAGCCAACGCCAGTGACCACCGACAGCATGGTCAGCGACAGGCCGTCCAGCGTCAGGTTAACGTCGATTTTGAAGTTGCCAACGTGCATCCAGGTCCACAGCGCCTGGTTAAACACCTGCTGTCCATTATTGAAAAAGTCGATCCCGGCATAAGCCGTGACCAGCGCCGCCAGTCCGACGGAACCTATTCCCACGGTAGCTGACAGATTTTCCGACCAGCGCCCACGAGAGAACGCCAACAGAAGGAAGCCGATCAGCGGAAACAGAATTGTTAAATAGAGAAGGTTCATCCGCGCATCTCGCTCACTTTGTCAATGTTGAGGTTCTGGCTGCGGCGATGTAACTGCAGCAGCAGCGCCAGGCCGATACTTGCCTCGGCAGCCGCCAGGCTGATCGCCAGGATAAACATCACCTGACCGTCTGCCTGACCCCAGTAGCTCCCCGCAACCACAAACGCCAGTGCCGCAGCGTTAATCATAATTTCGAGGCCGATCAACATAAACAGCATATTGCGACGGATAGTGACGGCGGTCAGCCCAAGAACAAACAGCACGGCCGCCAGAATCAGTCCATGTTGCAGAGGGATCATACTCTCTCCTCCTTCTTACTTTTTAACGCGTCGTCCGGACGGTTGCTCAGCAATTCACCTGCACGCTGCTCGCGACCGATATGGAATGCCACGACCAGACCTGCCAGCAGCAGCATAGACGCCAGTTCTACCGCCAGTACGTAAGGCCCGAACAGGCTGATACCGACCTGCTTGGCATCGATCATCGTGCCGTCAATACCCTGGTCATTCACGGTACGGATGGCGTAAATCAGCACCACCAGCAGCACCAGCGACAGCAGTCCTGGACCTACCCACGCACCCGGTTTCAGCCATTCACGCTCCTGCTGTACTTCCGCACCGCCGAGGTTAAGCATCATCACGACGAAGACGAAGAGCACCATGATCGCGCCGGCATAAACGATGATTTCTAACGCACCGGCGAAGTAAGCCCCGAGCGAGAAAAACACACCGGACACCGCCAGCAACGAGACGATCAGGTACAGCAACGCATGTACCGGGTTGGTATGGGTGATAACGCGCAACGTCGCCAGCACCGCCACCAGTCCGCAAAGATAAAACGCAAATTCCATGCCTGGCTCCTTAAGGTAACAAGCCCTTGACGTCGATAGGTTTAGCTTCGTTTTCAGCAAAGCCTTTGTCTTTACCTTCGATCGCCATACCCGCCATCCGGTAGAAGTTATATTCCGGATATTTGCCCGGACCGGAGATCAACAGGTCGTCTTTTTCATACACCAGATCCTGACGCTTAAACTCGCCCAGCTCGAAGTCTGGGGTAAGCTGAATCGCAGTGGTCGGGCAAGCCTCTTCACACAGGCCACAGAAAATGCAGCGCGAGAAGTTAATACGGAAAAATTCCGGGTACCAGCGGCCATCCTGCATCTCGGCTTTTTGCAGCGAGATACAGCCTACCGGACAGGCAACCGCACACAGGTTACAGGCAACGCAGCGCTCCTGGCCATCCGGGTCACGCGTCAGCACAATGCGCCCACGGAAGCGCGGCGGCAGATAAACCGGCTCTTCCGGGTACATCATGGTTTCGCGCTTGGCGAAGGCGTTCAGACCAATCAGCCAGATACTGCGTACTGTCGTACCGAAACCAACGGCAATGTCTTTTAATGTCATGTTCTTAACCCCTTACTGCGCCGTGTACAGAATCACTGCGGCTGTCGCCAGCAGGTTCAACAGCGTCAACGGCAGACAAACTTTCCAGCCGAACGACATCATCTGGTCATAGCGCGGACGCGGTAACGCAGCACGGATCAAAATGAACATCATCATGAAGAAGGCCGTTTTAATGGCAAACCAGAAAATTGGCGGCAGCCACGGACCGTTCCATCCACCGAAGAACAGCGTCACGATCAGTGAAGACACGGTAACAATACCGATGTACTCACCGACGAAGAACAGACCGAATTTCATACCGGCGTATTCGATGTGATAACCGTCCGACAGTTCCTGCTCTGCTTCCGGCTGGTCAAACGGGTGACGGTGACACACCGCTACGCCGCCGATGCAGAAGGTCAGGAAGCCGAAGAACTGCGGAATCACGTTCCACATATGTTCCTGGCTGTTGACGATATCCAGCATGTTGAACGAACCCGCTTGCGCCACCACGCCCATCAGCGACAGGCCGAGGAACACTTCGTAGCTCAGGGTCTGGGCCGAGGCGCGCATGGCACCCAGCAGCGAGTATTTGTTGTTACTCGACCAGCCCGCGAACAGCACGGCATACACGGCCAGACCCGCCATCATCAGGAAGAACAGCAGACCGATATTCAGGTCCGCCCCCATCCAGGTAGAGGTAACCGGCACAATCGCCATCGCCAGCAGCAACGAGGTAAAGGCAATCATCGGCGCAAGGGTGAAGATCACACGGTCGGTAAACGGCGGTATCCAGTCCTCTTTGAAGAACATTTTGATCATATCCGCCACCAGCTGCAGCGATCCGCCCCAGCCGACGCGGTTAGGACCGTAGCGGTTCTGGAACAGGCCGAGAATTCGGCGTTCACCAAAGCTCATCAGCGCACCGCAGGCCACCACCACCATCAGGATGACCAGTGCTTTGCCAACGGCAATCAAAATGTCGATAACTTCCGGTGTCAACCAGCTCATTGTGCCGCCTCCTGCAGATTGTCGATTTCAGCGCCCGACAGGAACGGAGGGATACCCGGTAAGCCCAGCGGCAGACCGACCTGCCCTGCCTGCAGGTGGCTTGACAAGCGCACCGGCAAGCGCAGGGTTTCGCCCTGGCAGTTGAACTGAACGGCACTGTTGGCGTTAACGCCGAGTTTCGCCGCATCATCCGGGTTAACCATCACATAAACTTCCGGCATCCGCTTTTGCATAACCGGCGAACGTTGGGTCATTTCTTCACTGCCAAACAGATGGAAGTACGGCGCGACACGCCAGCGGTCTTCACTGCCCACAAACGCGGCAGGAATTTTTTCGAACCATCCCAGCTGCGACGGGCCCGCTTCGAACAGACGCACGCCCGGATCGCCGTTACGCAGATGACCGCCCACTTCGGCCTGAAATTTATTCCATGCCTGCGGTGAGTTCCAGCCCGGAGCCCAGGCAAATGGGATCTGCGAACGTGCCGCACCCGGCTGGTTGTTCCCTTCCATCGAGAAGGCAAACATCGTGTCTTTATCCTGCGGCTGACGCGGTTCATGCACGCTGATGTTGGCACGCATCGCGGTACGGCCACTGGAGCGAATCGGTGAGCGCGACAGTTTTTGGCCGCGAATACGGAAGCTGGCATCCGGTGCCGCATCTTTGATCGCCGCCAGCTGCGGTAGCGCAACAACGCAGGAATCAATAACGTGATCCAGCTGAGTCCAGTCCGGCTCGCGGCTGTTGATAGTGCTTTGCAGCGCGTGCAGCCAGCGCCAGCTTTCCAGCATCTCAACTTTGTTGTCGTAATAGGCCGGGTCATAAACCTGGAAGAAGCGCTGAGCGCGGCCCTCCTGGTTGATTACCGTTCCGTCACTCTCTGCAAAGCTGGCGGTGGAGAGAACCAGACCGGCTTTTTCCGTGGTTGCCGTACGCTGGTGATCGATAACAATCACGTTTGGCGTATTTTTCAGCGCCGCATCCACTCGGGCTTTCGGCAGCTGACGATAAAGATCGTTTTCCAGCACGATGACCGCATCCGCCGAACCGCTTTCCAGCTCCTGAAGCGCGGAATCCAGCGTGTTACCGCCGATCATGCCAAGACCAATGCTGTTGCTAGCGCTCGCCAGCAGGGTGATACCCACATCCTGACCGCGACCTTTCAGCGCTTTAGCGACGTTGGCGGCAGCCTGAATCACCGCTTCGCTGCCTGAGTTAGTGCCGGAAACGATCAGTGGCTTCTTCGCACCGGCCAGCGCCTGCACGATCACGTCGATTTTACCGTTGAGTGACTTATCCAGATCGCTGACCGCCGGTGCGCTGGCGTCCAGCTCATGGGCAATTGCGAAGCCGAGACGCGCCTGATCTTCAACCGGCGCACGGTAGCTCCACGCGGCGATATCATCAAGACGGGTCTGATCGACGTTGGTGACAAACAGCGGATGTTTGGCGTTCTGGCCGATATTGAGAATTGCTGCGATCTGCCAGTCGGCCACTTTCTGCGCCGCTGCCATCTCACGAGATTTACCCTTCACCGCCTGACGGACGGCAAGCGCTACGCGCGCACCGGTCTGGGTCAGATCTTCACCCAGCACCAGCACCGCATCGTAGCTTTCAATATCGTGCAGGGACGGAGTATGGATACCGCCGTCGCGCAGAATTTCCAGCATCAGATCAAGACGCGCCTGTTCCCCTGCCGGAATGCCGGTAGAGAAGTTTTCAGCGCCAACCAGTTCGCGCAGCGCAAAGTTGCTTTCTACACTGGCACGCGGGGAACCGATACCGATCACTTTGTTTGCCTGGCGCAGCACGTCGGCCGCCCCCTGCATTGCCTGCTCGGCGTTCAGGGTGATCCAGTCATCGCCACGACGCTGCACAGGCTGGCGCGGACGGTCTTTCAGATTCACGTAGCCATAGCCGAAGCGACCACGGTCACAGAGGAAGTAGCTGTTAACGGTACCGTTATAGCGGTTTTCGATACGGCGCAGCTCGCCATAGCGCTCGCCCGGACTGGTGTTACAGCCGATGCTGCACTGCTGGCAGATGCTTGGCGCGTACTGCATATCCCACTTACGGTTGTAGCGCTCGGAGTGGGTTTTATCGGTAAACACGCCGGTCGGGCAAATTTCAACCAGGTTGCCGGAGAATTCACTTTCCAGCACGCCGTCTTCCGGGCGACCGAAGTAGACGTTGTCGTGGGCACCGTACACGCCGAGATCGGTGCCGTCCGCATAATCCTTGTAGTAACGCACGCAGCGATAGCAGGCGATACAGCGGTTCATTTCATGAGAGATGAACGGGCCGAGATCCTGATTGCGGTGGGTACGTTTGGTGAAACGGTAGCGACGGAAGCTGTGGCCGGTCATGACCGTCATATCCTGAAGGTGGCAGTTACCGCCTTCTTCACATACAGGACAATCGTGCGGGTGGTTGGTCATCAACCACTCCACCACGCTTTCGCGGAACTCTTTTGCTTCGCCGTCATCAATAGAGATGAAGGTACCGTCGGAGGCTGGCGTCATGCAGGACATCACCAGACGACCACGGGTATCTTCGGCATTTTGGAACTGCTTCACCGCACACTGGCGGCAGGCACCGACGCTACCGAGCGCTGGGTGCCAGCAGAAATAAGGAATATCTAAGCCGAGGGACAAACAGGCCTGCAGCAGGTTGTTTGCGCCATCAACATCATATTCTTTACCGTCTACATGAATTGTAGCCATAGTGAACATGCTTCCGTAAGGCCCGGTAAAAAAACGGGCGTTAAACTTTGCTTACCAGCGAGCCTTTAACAGGTTCGGCTGGATGCCGCTAATCGCGTGCGCGTTGCTGTAAACCTGAGGTGCCATACCCGCTTCGAACTCTTCGCGGAAATATTTGATGGCACTTTGCAGTGGCTCTACTGCACCAGGCGCATGCGCACAGAAGGTTTTACCCGGGCCAAGCTGGCGGCAGAGCTGCAGCAGGGTTTCGATATCCCCCGGCTGCCCCTGTTTGCGTTCCAGCGCGCGCAGAATTTTCACACTCCACGGCAGGCCATCGCGGCACGGCGTACACCAGCCGCAGGATTCGCGGGCAAAGAACTCTTCCAGATTGCGTACCAGCGACACCATATTGATCTCATGGTCCACGGCCATGGCCAGCGCGGTTCCCAGACGACTACCGGCTTTACCAATGCTGGCAAACTCCATCGGCAGGTCGAGGTGCTGTTCGGTCAGGAAGTCCGTGCCTGCCCCACCCGGCTGCCAGGCCTTGAATTTCAGGCCGTCACGCATGCCGCCGGCATAATCTTCCAGAATTTCGCGAGCGGTCGTACCAAACGGCAGCTCCCACACGCCCGGATTCTTAACGCGACCGGAGAAGCCCATCATCTTGGTACCGGCGTCTTCACTGGTGGAAATGTTTTTGTACCAGTCAACGCCGTTAGCAATGATCGCCGGAACATTAGAGATGGTTTCCACGTTGTTAACGCAGGTCGGCTTACCCCATACACCTGCAGAAGCAGGGAAAGGCGGCTTGGAGCGCGGGTTAGCACGGCGGCCTTCCAGCGAGTTGATCAGCGCCGTTTCTTCACCACAGATATAGCGGCCTGCACCGGTGTGGACGATCAGTTCGAAATCAAAACCGGTTCCGAGGATATTCTTACCCAGCAGACCCGCTTCGGTCGCTTCAGCAATCGCACGGCGCAGGTTCGCCGCCGCCTCGACGTATTCACCACGCAGGAAGATGTAGCCACGATAGGCTTTCAGCGCGAAAGCACCGATTAACATGCCCTCAACCAGCTGGTGCGGCATCTGCTCCATCAGCAGGCGGTCTTTATAGGTGCCCGGCTCCATTTCATCGGCGTTACACAGCAGGTAACGGATGTTCATGGATTCATCTTTCGGCATCAGGCTCCACTTCAAACCGGTAGAGAAGCCTGCGCCGCCGCGGCCTTTCAGACCGGAATCCTTCACCTGGCCTACGATCTCTTCCGGCGACATGAACTTCAGCGCTTTTTCAGCACCGGCATAGCCATTCTTACTGCGGTACTCATCGAAGAATACCGGCTGCTTATCGTCACGCATGCGCCACGTTAGCGGATGCGTTTCGGCAGTACGAATAATCGTTTTCATTGATACTGCTCCAGTAAGTTGGCAAGACCTTCCGGCGTCAGATGAACGTGGGTATCTTCATCCACCATCATGACCGGTCCCTTGTCGCAGTTGCCGAGGCAGCAGGTTGGCAGCAGCGTAAAGCGGCCGTCAGCCGTCGTCTGACCGGGCTTAATATTAAGTTTGCTTTCCAGCTCGGCCTGAATACCCTGGAAGCCGGTGATGTGGCACACCACGCTGTCGCAGTAGCGGATCACATGGCGGCCTACCGGCGTGCGGTAGATCTGGCTGTAAAACGTTGCCACGCCTTCCACATCGCTGGCTGGAATACCCAGCACGTCGGCAATCGCATGGATTGCGCCGTCCGGCACCCAGCCACGCTGTTTCTGAACGATTTTCAACGCTTCAATAGAGGCTGCGCGGGCATCTTCGTAGTGGTGCTTTTCATGCTCGATGGCATCGCGCTCTGCCGCACTCAGCATGAAGGCCCCGGATTCATCGATCGTTTCGATCGCAATTCTTTGATCGTGCATAATTAGCGGTCCACGTCTGACATAACAAAATCGATACTACCGAGGTATACGATCAGGTCGGATACCAGGCTGCCGTTGATCACCGAAGGGATCTGCTGCAGGTGCGGGAAGCTCGGCGTGCGCACGCGTGTGCGGTAGCTCATCGTGCTGCCATCGCTGGTCAGGTAGTAACTGTTAATCCCCTTCGTCGCTTCAATCATCTGGAAGGATTCGTTGGCAGGCATAATTGGCCCCCAGGAAACCTGCAGGAAGTGCGTGATCAGGGTTTCGATATGCTGCAGTGTGCGCTCTTTAGGCGGTGGCGTCGTCAGCGGATGATCGGCTTTAAATGGGCCGGCAGGCATGTTTTTCAGGCACTGTTCCAGGATACGCATACTCTGCCGCATCTCTTCCACCTTCAGCATCACGCGGGTGTAAGCACAGCTCACTCCCCCACCGATTGGCACTTCGAAATCAAAGTTTTCGTAACCGGAGTAAGGGCGCCATTTACGCACGTCAAAGTCCAGACCGGTTCCGCGCAGGCCGGCGCCGGTGGTGCCCCAGGTCAGCGCTTCTTCCATGTTATAGGCAGATACACCCTTGGCACGGCCAATCAGGACGGTATTTTTTAACGCGGTCTGTTCGTAGGCTTTCAGACGTTTTGGCAGCCAGTCCAGGAACTCGCGCAGCAGGCGTTCCCAGCCGTTCGGCAGGTCATGCGCTACGCCGCCGATGCGGAACCAGGCTGGATGCATACGGAAGCCGGTAATCGCTTCCACCACGTCATAAATTTTCTGGCGGTCGGTAAAGGCAAAGAACACCGGAGACATAGCGCCGACGTCCTGAATAAAAGTAGAGATGTACAACAGGTGACTGTTAATACGGAACAGTTCTGACAGCATGACGCGAATCACTTCTACGCGCTCTGGCACTTTTATTCCGGCCAGTTTTTCTACTGCCAGTACGTACGGCATTTCGTTAACGCAGCCGCCAAGGTACTCGATACGGTCGGTATATGGGATATAGCTGTGCCAGGATTGGCGCTCACCCATTTTCTCAGCACCACGGTGGTGGTAGCCGATATCCGGCACGCAGTCCACGATCTCTTCGCCATCCAGCTGCAGAATGATGCGGAACGCACCGTGCGCAGACGGGTGGTTAGGACCGAGGTTGAGGAACATATAGTCCTCGTTATTGGTCCCACGCTTCATGCCCCAGTCTTCCGGCTTGAAGGTCATGTTTTCCATTTCCAGATCTTCTTTTTGCTTGGTCAGCTCAAAGGGATCGAATTCGGTCGCACGTGCCGGATAGTCTTTACGAAGCGGGTGCCCTTCCCAGCTCTGCGGCATCATAATGCGCGTCAGGTGTGGGTGGCCCACGATATTAATCCCGAACATCTCCCAGGTTTCACGCTCATACCAGTTGGCATTGGCAAAAATTTTGGTGATGGTCGGCACATTCAGATCGTTTTCAGACAACGCCACCTTGAGCATAATGTCGCGATTACGTTCAATAGAGATGAAGTGATAGAAAACGGAAAAATCCGCCGCCGGTAAACCGGCACGGTGGGTACGCAGGCGCTCATCCATGCCATGCAGATCATACAGCATGACATAGGGTTTAGGCAGCTTGCGCAGGAACTCAATTACTACTAACAACTGCTCACGTTTCACCCAGACAACCGGTATCCCGGTACGGGTTGGTTGTACGGTAAAGGCATCTGGCCCAAAACGGTTACGCAGCTCGCCGATCACCGGGTCATCCAGGTGGTCGCGGGTTTGCCATAAAGGCTGTGCGAGATCTTGCGTGGTTAAGTCTGTCATAAGTTGTTCACCATTCTGGCCTGTCCGACAGGCACTCAGTGTTGGCGTAAGGCGGGTCGGCGCACGTTGCTTTGTAGTCTTGTTGTGCTGTTGCTGACCTCATCCATAAACTGCCTGGCTTAAATCTCGTCAGGGCTGCGCAGGTTTGTTACCGCGATACGTTCAGCGTGTTTACGCTCGCGTTCGGATTGCATATTGGCGCGATAGACACCCTGATCGCCGACCACCCACGACAGCGGACGGCGCTCTTTACCAATCGATTCCTGCAGCAGCAGCAGCGCCTGCATATAGGCTTCGGGGCGCGGCGGGCAGCCTGGAATATACACATCGACCGGCAGGAACTTATCAACGCCCTGAACCACGGAGTAGATGTCGTACATACCACCGGAGTTGGCGCAGGCACCCATGCAAATCACCCACTTAGGTTCCAGCATCTGGTCGTACAGGCGCTGAATAACGGGTGCCATTTTGGTAAAGCAGGTTCCTGCAACCACCATGAAGTCGGCCTGGCGAGGCGAAGCACGAATAACTTCCGAGCCAAAACGCGCAACGTCGTGTACCGAAGTAAACGACGTCGTCATTTCGACATAACAACAGGAAAGACCGAAGTTAAACGGCCAGAGGGAGTTCTTGCGTCCCCAGTTCACCAGGTCATGCATGGCATGCTCAAGCTTGCCCATATAGACGTTTTGATGAACATGCTTTTCCAGGGGATCAGAGACGATCTCCTGTTTTTGCAGGGGGTAACGGTCATTCTCACCGTTCGGGTCTATGCGGGTGAGCGTATAGTCCATGTCTATTTGCCTCGCTGTTACTGCGTATTACGGTTGGAGTGCGAGATGGTGGTTGGTTTCACGTCAAAGCGACGGCGGGCAGGAGCCCAGTCCAGCGCGCCGATGCGAACCAGATAAACCAGACCAGCAAGCAATACCAAGATGAAAATGGCGGCTTCCACAAAACCGACCCATCCGCTTTCGCGAATCGCTGTCGACCATGCGTAGAGATAGAGGGCTTCAACGTCGAAGATTACGAAGAACATTGCCACCAGATAGAACTTGGCAGACAGGCGCAGTTTTGCGCTACCGACGGAAGGAGCTCCTGACTCAAAAGGCGTATTTTTGTGCCTTCCCCGGCCTTTTCCGCCCAGGAACCACGCTCCGGCCAACATCAGGCAACACAGACCGACTGAAACGATCAGAAAAACAGCGAATGCCCAGTGATGGGCGACGACTTCCGTGGTTGTTGACATACTCTTGCTTACTCACCAAAAGTGGTGTTTCGCGTCCTGCTCTAATCTGGCAGTTAACACACCACAACGATTCAAGGGAAAAATAAGAAACCTTATAAATTTTACTGCCTCTATTATGATTAGACAGCTATTTTATGGGGTTTTTTACTCCTTTCAATAACCTTTTGTCAACTTTGACAAAAGTGTCCGCATGCTAATTTACAGGTGCAACATTATATTAACAATTAATGCGTAAAAAATAAGCTAAATCGTGTCAGTGGTAGGACCTGACAAGAATGTTGCAGCTAAAACCATGATCGGCTCGCGTATTTAACAATCTCTATTTTGGCAGGAATAATCATATTTTCCTGCCCCTTAATAGGGTTATTTTTTTGATCGAGGACACACTTCTGTGTTTTATGGCCAAATTTTAGCCAGCAAGGATTGTGCAAAATCAATTCATCGCACGAATGATACTGGCGTATCCAGCAGTAGAACGAGCGATTTTAGGTCGTTATGGACAAGGGCAGCAGGAACACTTTTTTCTGATGAATAAAGTGCATTCAGATAATAGAAAAATTTCAAAAAAAAGCCTTTCAGGTTAAAAAAACGCTGAAAGACTTTTATTTATAGTTTTAATGCAATTTAGCTATGAAAATGATAAACATCAGCGTTTAAACTGACAGATTACTCATCCTCATCCAGCAGCGCGGCACCATCAGGATTTGCGTTGACCAGGGCATAAGGATCGTTGCTGGACTCCATGGCATTGAAGATCGCCAGCGCCAGTTCGTTGTCGCTATCCGGGTTGCGACACAGCAGATATTCGGTATCCGGCAGAACCGGTAAGCCTTCCGCGGCACCCATAACGCGCAACTCCGGGCTCATCATCTCCACCGGGCGAGCGGTCACACCAAGGCCCGCTTTCACCGCCGCGCGCACCGCAGCCAGCGTAGAAGCAACATAGGAGATACGCCATGGGATACTGGCTTCGTTAAGGTGATCAATGGCCATATCACGATAAGGGCTTGGCTCATCCAGCAGTACCAGAGGAATAGCCTCCCCGCGCTGGAAGATATAATCCGCAGCGCAATACCACAGCGTCGGCGACGTACGAAGTACCTGCCAGGCAAAGTTCATCGGGCTGGAGGTCGTTACAACCAGATCAACCTCGCCCTGATTCAGCATTTCCATCATAAACGGGTTACGCTTGACGCGTACGTCGATGGCCAGCTTCGGATATACCGACGTCACACGGTTTAGCAGGAAAGGCAAAATAGTATCGGATGTATCGTCAGATGCGCCGATGGTCAGCACGCCCTGAACGTTGCTGTACATGAGTGACGTGCAGGCTTCATCATTAAAGCGCAGGATTTTTCGCGCATAGCCCAACAGCTGAATACCATGTTCAGTCAGTAACTTGTTACGTCCATGCCTGGCAAAGAGTTCTTTGCCAACCAGTTGTTCCAGACGCTGCATCTGCTGGCTAACTGCTGACTGGGTTCTGCACACAGCGGCAGCAGCGGCGGCAAAAGTATTCAGATCGGCTACGGCTACAAAAGTTCTCAGCAGATCGAGGTCGAGATTAAGTATCGGACGATTTGCATTAGTCATGTTTTTCTTCACTTTATAAGTTTTTTACGAACAGCTACCCTGGTGTTATCACTTTCTTATCAAAAAGATAAGTCGATAATCAATGCATAATTCTATCAGCGGGAAACCGGTACTCCCGGCTGAAGTATGACTTAAACTTTCACTGTAAGACCCTGTACGGCACTCCCATCGGCTAAGCCTGCGCCCAACACGAACGGTAAAAAGGTGTCTGACTCTGATTAATCACGATTGCACACTGGACCAACCCATAAGCGGTAATCAGATACAGAATTACTGCTCACCACGACAAACTTTAGGTACACAATGAGGTCGGTTTTGGATCTAAAAGTGCAGATTCAAACTGGAAAGTCTGTGGCAATCATTCATCGTCAATGCCGGAGGAATATTAAGAATTCCTTACCCTTTCAGGGTATAAAAACCATTTTTTTATTACCAGAAGACCTCTGCAAACCGGCGTAAAGTCTCCTGAAAGTTATCCTGACATACTGTCGCCTACTTTTTAAGCCTAAATACGATTATTCTTATCTCTAAAGTAAGATTTTATCAGCGACAGCACTCCAATGAGACTTGCATATACTAAAATTAAACTTCGCTTTAAGAATCGGACTCGTTCAGTCTTTTGACAGGCACAGCGCCTGCGCAAACGATTGAGCTTAGTGTGACAGGTGCAAGCAATTGAAAAGCAATCAAATAATAATTTTATTTAGACTGTTTCAACAATCATTAATCCACTTTTCGTTAACGAATTGTGCAATCTTTCCCAACAATTTTCTTTCAAAAGGAGAATCGACATTCAGTATTACAAGAACGATTCCAGTCTTAAGTAGTGATTACACTCAGTTTTACAGTATTTAATACTGCAAAATGTACAACCTCTACGCTGTCGTTTGAGCCGCATGAAAAAAGCGCGATTAACGCGCCAAACGCAGTGGCTACCCTTCAAAAGCATTAAGGAGAGGAGTACATTGTGTAACGTTTAGTTTTCCACGGCAGGAAAACCCTCCTGCCAGTCAAGGTGACCGAGATGACCCAAATTGATAAATCCAGCAAACTGGATAATGTGTGTTACGACATTCGCGGCCCGGTGTTGAAAGAAGCCAAGCGCCTCGAGGAAGAAGGTAATAAAGTTCTCAAACTCAACATCGGTAACCCTGCCCCTTTCGGCTTTGAAGCCCCGGACGAAATTCTGGTCGATGTGATCCGTAATCTGCCCAGCGCACAGGGCTACTGCGACTCTAAAGGCCTGTATTCCGCGCGTAAAGCCATCATGCAGCATTATCAGGCTTTAGACGTCCGTGATACTACCGTTGAAGATATTTATATTGGTAACGGCGTCTCCGAACTGATCGTTCAGTCAATGCAGGCGCTGCTGAACAGCGGCGATGAAATGCTGGTTCCGGCCCCGGATTACCCACTGTGGACCGCTGCCGTGTCCCTCTCCGGCGGTAAGGCCGTGCATTACCTTTGTGACGAGTCCGCAGGCTGGTTCCCGGACCTTGACGATATTCGCAGCAAAATCACCCCGCGCACCCGCGGCATTGTGATCATCAACCCGAACAACCCGACGGGCGCGGTATACAGCAAAGAACTGCTGCTGGAAGTGGTTGAGATCGCCCGCCAGCACAACCTGATTATTTTTGCTGACGAAATCTACGACAAAATTCTTTACGATGCCGCCCGTCATCATTCGATCGCAGCGCTGGCACCGGACCTGCTGACCATTACTTTTAACGGCCTGTCAAAAACCTACCGCGTTGCCGGTTTCCGTCAGGGCTGGATGGTGCTGAGCGGGCCGAAGAAGCACGCAAAAGGCTATATTGAAGGCCTGGAAATGCTGGCGTCGATGCGCCTGTGCGCCAACGTTCCGGCGCAGCACGCCATTCAGACCGCGCTGGGCGGCTATCAGAGCATCAGCGAGTTTATTCAGCCGGGTGGCCGTCTGTATGAGCAGCGTAATCGGGCCTGGGAGCTGATCAACGACATCCCTGGCGTCAGCTGCGTGAAGCCGGAAGGCGCGCTGTATATGTTCCCGAAAATCGACGCAAAAAAATTCAACATCCACGATGACCAGAAGATGGTTCTCGACTTCCTGCTGCAGGAAAAAGTCCTGCTGGTTCAGGGCAGCGCCTTTAACTGGCCGTGGCCAGACCATGTGCGCATCGTTACTCTGCCGCGCGTAGACGATCTGGAAATGGCCATCACCAAGTTTGGCCGTTTCCTCGGCGGCTACCACCAGTAAGTCTCCTCTCTTCAGATATCAGTCCCGGTTAGCGGCAATGCGGCTATCCGGGCAAGCGGAAAGACCTGATGAATCAAAGCCACTTTTTTGCCCACCTCTCACGTCTGAAACTGATTAACCGCTGGCCGCTGATGCGCAACGTGCGCACGGAAAATGTGTCAGAGCACAGCCTGCAGGTGGCGATGGTTGCCCATGCGCTGGCGGTGATTAAAAACAAGAAATTTAACGGCAATCTCGACCCCGGGCGTATCGCCCTGATGGCGATGTATCACGACGCCAGCGAAGTGCTGACCGGCGATCTGCCAACGCCTGTGAAGTACTACAATGCGCAAATTGCCCATGAGTACAAAAAAATCGAGAAGATCGCGCAGAAGAAGCTGATTGAAATGCTGCCGGAAGAGTTGCGCTCTGCCTGGGCTCCGCTGATTGACGAGCACCTGCACAGCGAGGCGGAAACCGCGATCGTTAAGCAGGCGGATGCGCTTTGCGCCTACCTGAAATGTCTGGAAGAGCTGTCGGCGGGCAATAACGAATTCCTGCTGGCGAAAGCCCGCCTGGAGAGAACCCTCTCCCAGCGGCATAGCCCGGAAATGGACTATTTTGTTGAGGTGTTCATCCCCAGCTTTAGCCTGTCGCTGGATGAAATTAGCCAGGAGTCGCTGTAGCGCTTGATTGCTGATTGCTGATTGCTGATTGCTGATTGCTGATTGCTGATCAAATTAAAAACAGGGGTGACGTCTGTTAACCCCTTACAGCTGCGTAATAATCTCTATAACCCGGTTCTACATCACGCACGATGATTTGCTGGATGTTTAAAACGCATACTCCAGCTTAAAGCCGATATCATTTCGGTCGTAGCTGTAAAGCCAGTCAACGCTACTTTTCACCTTGTTATGCCGCGCAATCAACATCGGGACAAAACCTGCGATTTTCCACTCCTGTGCCTTCACCACCAGCACGTAGTTTTGTTCTCTGTCGAGGCATTGCTCCTCGATTAACGGATTGCAAACGTCGTAGTCGCGCTTGCGCAAAGCGGTAAACAGCGTTGCCTGGCCCCCCGCCGGCAACTCGGCCGAAACGCCAAGCCTGACTCCCTTTTGCCGATAGCCGTTGTATTCACTGCGGGCATCCGAATCGGTAAAATCCTACACCGCCGAACAGCGTTATGCCTTCAGCGACGCTGTGATAATAGGTGGCCCAGTATGAGGTTTGCCCACCATTCTGATTCTCCGCATAACTCTGCTGACGAAAATGACGGGCTTTATGCAACGCTCCATTCGTGAGCCTGCAGGGCCATATAAAGCGCCCGTCCCAGCGCCGGGGCCGTTCGCTCCACCTGCCAGGTCTGACCATTCACGTTGAAGGTACCTGCCGCCGCAGGCTGCTGTTCTCTTAGCAGATCGCGTTCACACCCAACCGCCTGGCGCTGCACGTTCATCTCCAGCAGCAGACGCGTATCTTCACGATCCTCGCCCCGGGAAATTGAGCTGTTAAAGGTGATGAACGATGAAAAAGATAAGAGTATTAAGTACGGAAAGAAGCGGGTGAAGGCAGCTGGCTGATCAATTTGCATAGCGGAACGCTCCATCTAAGACAGTGCTCCTGGCCCCCGGCTGCGATCCCGGATTTATGCGCCACGAGCAGCAGGATAAAGCAGGGGCGATTTGGGCAACCCCCTGCTTTGGAAAAATCGGGATTATTTATGGTGTGGTCTGTGGCGGTGGTGTAAATGCTGCGCCACCGAATGCAGTATTCTTACCGCGATCGCTAAAAGTGACGATACCTGCGACCATGCCTGGTGAGGATACATAGGTCTCTAAGCTCGAGTGTAGAGTTGCCCTGTCATCACCCCCACGGTACCGCCAGCGCTGGCAACGCTAACATTTTCAGCAGATATTCCCCCGGCTGCGCGAGTAGCAGTGCGCTGTTTAGTTAATAATCCGTTAGTAAATGAGATATCACCGGTTAAACTAACCTCAGCAGTAGTGAAGTTAACCGTGAGTTCACTGGTTGGCGCAGCAGTACCATTACTGTAATTATTATTCGATTTAATATGATAGGTCAGCGGCGTAGCGGAATTCACAATATAAGCCGACCGTATATTTCCAATATAAAAAACATTGTGCGTTCCGGGAACCTTGGTTCCTGTAGGTCCAGAAGCCTGCTCAGCGTTCCACTCGCCAAACCATACTTCCTGCTCTGCTACCTGACCAAATGTCCAGATACCTTCAATTTTATTTACCAACGAAGGATTAGTTACGTTTCGGCCGTTAATCTGAAAAATATTAACTGTATTTAGTCTATTAATTCCAAACCCTACTTCGCGAGGGGAAGAAAGAGCTGTCACTCCCTCGAGGAGTACATCTCCATTACTCGACTTAACTACGGGGTAACGATCAAGAAGTATTCCATTTCCACGTCCTACTAAGGGCTTGCACCCGGGTTACTTTCTTCGGCGAAAGGACCTGTTAGTTTATGTTCAGGTAATACATCATCCAGTAAATCTGAGACTAAGGCCGCCTGTGCCGCACTCGCGCCGGACAAAATCGCAAGAGCCAGAACCATCTGATGAGTTTTTAACAACATAGATACTCTCCTTAACGATTTAATTTAATTGCTGTTTTTTACATGAGCCAATGGCCTGAGATTCAACCTCAGGCAGTCAGCCATGTCTGGAATAAGTTCAAACAATTGAATTTAAATAAATTAATCGAATAAAAATCAAACGGTCATAATTCTTACTTTTATACATATGAAATATTTTATTACACCAATTGATAATATTTACAAAATCCTGACTTACAAGGTCGGCTGGATAATATTTATACAAGACAAGAGTGCCGTTGATTTTAATGGAGATTCAGGCGGCGGTCGCAGGTGATATCAGTATGGGACTTACGGAAGGAGTGATTTTAACGAGGTAAGGACAACAGTACAGAACGGCTGCGATAACCTCCCTCAGCAATCTGACGCAGGCTATCGCGAATATCACAGGGCGGTTTTCAGGCTATCTCAGCCCCGCTTAGGGAAATGGGATTTTTTTGTGTTTATGAAAATAAATAGGGTTTTATTTTAGAAATTTTGGATAGCTCTCAGTTATTTACGCACTGATTTTAGGTGTAATGCAGGGATAAGTGGTTGCCAGGGACCGAGACGCCCGCTCCACGCCGATCCGAAAGACCCGATACCGAAGCTGAGAGAACCGCAAAGCGGCGCGAGGACCGCCCGACAGCCACAGAGACTGGCCCCAAGGCACTATCCCCAGTACCAAAGCATCCTGACCAGCAGCGAAGAATCAGAACGGAAACAGCCGTGGAATCAACAGCACGCTGACCACCATCACAATCAGCGTAAACGGTACCCCAACCTTCACAAAATCAAAGAAACGATATCCGCCCGGCGCACAAACCAGCGTATTCACCGGGGAGGAAACCGGCGTCATAAACGCTGCTGACGCCGCCACGGCCACGACCATGGTAAACGGATAAGGCGACACGCCCATCTGATGCGCGGCCGCCACGCCAATCGGTGCCATCAGCACCGCCGTAGCGGTATTGGAAATAAACAGCCCAATGGTGGCACAGAGCACAAACAGACAGACCAGCATCACCTGCGGGCTGCGCCCACCCGCCAGCTGCATCAAGCCGTCAACGATTAGCGCCACACCGCCGGTCTTCTGTAGCGCCAGCGCGAAAGGCATCATCCCGATAATCAGGATCAGCCCCGGCCAGTGAATCGATCGCCATGCGCTTTCCGCGTCAATACAGCGGAACTTTCCCATCAGCAGGCAGGCAACGATCGCGGCAATCGGATTAGGGATCTCCTCGGTCAGCATCATCGCCACCATCAGCGCCAGGCAGAACAGCGCATGCGGTGCCTGGCTGCTAGCCGGAGCAACCTCATCCACCTCGGCAGGCAGGTTAAGCACCATAAAATCACGCTGGGTCTGCTGTTGGATCTGGGCGATTTTTTTCCAGTCACCCATCACCAGCAAAATATCCCCCAGCGCCAGCGGCTCGTCGGTAAAGGCGCTTTCCAGCACCTCGCTGCCGCGCCGCATGCCAACAACGCTGATGCCGTAACGAGAGCGGAACGCAATTTCGCGCAGGCTTTTTCCCTGTAGCGGTGAGTCGGCCAGCAGCGACACTTCAGCCATGCCGACGTCACGGGCGCGATCGGAAAAATATTCCCCGCGTAGTACCATTGGCTCCAGCTGCTGGCTGGTACAAAACTCCCGCAGATCGATCTCGGCTGCAGACATATCGATCAGCAGCACGTCGCCGCTACGAAACTCGGTCGTACCGGTCACCGGTACCATCACCCGGCGAAACTTCCGCCAGCGTTCCAGGCCCACCACGCTGGCACCGAAGCGCTCACGCAGCTGCAGATCGTCCAGCCGATGGCCAATCAGCGGCGAATCCGGGCGGATCGCCAGACGACGGGCACGGCCGCTCAACCGGTATTGATGAATCAGTTCACGAAAGGTGCGTCGGGCCTGCCCCGGGCGGTCGGCGGCGGTCGGCGTCACCAGCCAGAAACGCACCAGCAGCATATAGCCGATGCCCAGCAGCAGCACCACCAGCCCAATTGGCGTAACGGCGAAAAAGCCGAAACCGTTCAGCCCTTCACGCACCAGCTCGCTGTTAACCACCAGGTTTGGCGGCGTGGCGACCAGCGTCATCATCCCGCTGATCAATCCGGCGAAACTCAGCGGCATCATCAGACGGCCGGGAGAACTGTTAATTTTGGCGGCCACGCTCAGCACCACCGGAATAAAAATCGCCACCACGCCGGTCGAGCTCATTATTGCGCCAAGCCCGGCGACGGTAAGCATCAGCAGCACCACCACGCGGCTTTCACTGCTGCCGGCCACCTTAATCAACCACTCTCCCAGCTGTAACGCCACGCCGGTGCGCACCAGCCCTTCACCGACTACAAACAGCGCGGCGATCAGGATCACGTTAGGGTCGCTGAAGCCAAGCGTTGCCTCCTGCAGCGTCAGCGTGCCGCTTAATACAAAGGCGATAATGGCCAGCAGCGCAACGACCTCCATGCGCAGCTTGCCGGTAATAAACAGCATCACCACAAAAGCCAGCAGGCACAGTACCCAGAGCAGTTGATTGTTCACGGCGTATTCCCGTCAGGCGGCTACAGTTGCCAACAGCATGACATAAAAAAACCCCGCAATAGCGGGGTTAAATCAAGGGATTAGTGCTTACGATGGACATTTACCGTGCCGTCAGGATCGCGGTGAACGATCAGTTCTTCCAGCGAGGCCAGCGCCATAACCTCGTTCAGGCGCGGTGCATCGGCAGGCGCGTTAACCGCCACCACGTGGCAGCCTGCCGCCAGGCCGGAGAGAATGCCCGCAGCGGCATCTTCTACCACCACGCACTCTTCCGGCTCCAGGCCCAGCAGATGCGCCCCCAGCAGATAGGCATCAGGTTCCGGTTTTCCACGCTCAACGCGCTCGGCGGTGACAAATGCATGCGGCTCCGGCAGCCCGGTTGCGCCATGACGAGCGCTGGCCACCGGTACAGAACCGGAGGTGACGATCGCCCAGGGGATTTCCAGCTCGTCCAGCGTCGCCAGCAGGGAAAGTGCCCCCGGCAGCGCAACGATGCCGTCCGTGTCTTCCGCCTCTAACTGCTCAAGGGCCAGAAACTCCTGCTGAACCTCTTCAGCCGAGGCGCCCTGCATAAAGTGACGCAGTGAGGTGATGGCCTGCTTACCGTGGATAAAAGCCAGGATCTCTTCGGTATCAATCCCCCGACGACGCCCCCAGTTACTCCAGGCCCGCTCCACAACCATCAGGGAATCTACCAGCGTGCCATCCAGATCGAACAGAAAACCTTTACACTTCACTACGACGTCCTCATCAGGCGTTAATAATTTGTACGATTTCATTCGCACTCAAATGATACTGTCGCGGACAATTGTGCCATACAGCAAGCATTCGCTGATACTTTTCCCACATCGGAACCTGCGCATCAAATCGATGGCTGCCGACAGGGAAATGCGTATAGCGCCCTTCGCACTCGACCATAAAGCGCGTGTAGCCCAGGTAACGCCCTTCGCTGTTAGCATCGAAGCCGAGAAATTGCAGCCTGCGCGGATCGATATCCTGCGCATCTTTCAGATTACTCCAGGATATATGCAGCGCATGATGCATCTCCATCATTGCCAGCAGCGTGCGGCATTCAGCTTCGGGTAGCTGACTCAGTTCGCTGTCCAGCTCGCGCATCTGCAAACCATAGCCGCGCTTGATGATCGTCTGGCAGCGATGGTAGTGCGCGGCGTTTTCGGCATCAAGCATAGCCATAATCTGGTACTGATTGGAAAGAATTAAACGTTGGGCTGGGGTCATGTCCATCGAGGGGCTCCCTGGTTACGGAAATTAAGTTGTGGATAAGGATCTCACAGCCGCGCGGGGAGCTTCTTTGATTCAAAACGGGTTTCCAGATGAAAACCCGCTAAGGAATAACCTAACGTGTTAATCGATGGACAATCGTGACAGATCAGAGATCGTCGAGGAAAGTTTTATCCAGCTGCTTGAACGCGCGCTTCAGCACGTCTGCCAGAGACTGATAGGTCGGTTTGCCTTCCACCGGTGCAATCGCCTGTCCCGCCGCCTGCAGCTTTTCACGCACGTCGTGGAACCAGGTTAATAATGTCGGCGGCAGCGGCGTGATCGATCGCTTACCCAGCCACCACAGTCCCTGCATCGGCAGGCTGCAGGCAAACAGCGCCGTGGCAACCGCCGGGCCAAGCTGACCGCCCAGTGCGATCTGCCAGGTCAGAGTAAACACCGCCAGCGGTGGCATAAATGCAATTGCAAAACGCGTGGCGCGTGTGACCCTGTTTTCAGGAAACACCGGCGCAAGACGCTTATCGACAGGCCAGGTTTTCATGTAATGCTGCCCATTTTGGAACAGCTTGAACCACCCTACGGAGCCGGATTCATTCGCCATAGCGGACCTCAACTTCAGAGATAAAAATTAAAAAAAAACCGCAACACACCAACTTTAAATGACATTATTCAAAATATTTTGTCTTTGTGAGCCACTCTGGTTATCCTGAGCGCGTTTTCGCCCCTGGACAGCGAGCAGCTGCGGTCAACAACTGGTCGGGCCATGAAAGATCGAACAGGATTTAAAAAAATCCCGTAAAATATCCAAAATTTCTTACTGCCGATCTCTGTAAAGTTCTCGCCAGTATGACATGTGTCATTAATGTACCAGCTTTCATGCGCTACGCTGATAGTCTGTTTGACTTTTATTTCGCCACTTTTATATAAATAGGACCTTCCATGTCGAGTAAGTTAGTACTGGTTCTGAACTGCGGTAGTTCTTCCCTTAAGTTTGCCATCATCGATCCGGCAAACGGTGACGAATTCCTGTCAGGTTTAGCTGAATGCTTCCACCTGCCGGAAGCCCGTATCAAATGGAAGCTGGACGGCGCTAAACAGGAAGCGGCTCTGGGTGCCGGCGCGGCACACAGTGAAGCACTAAACTTCATGGTTAAAACTATTCTGGCACAAAAACCAGAACTTTCAGAACAAATCGCGGCAATCGGCCACCGTATCGTTCATGGCGGCGAGAAGCTGACCCAGTCCGTGCTGATTGACGATTCTGTTATCCAGGGCATCAAAGACGCTTCTGATTTTGCACCGCTACACAACCCGGCACACCTGATCGGTATTGATGAAGCGCTGAAAAACTTCCCGCACCTGGCTGATAAAAACGTGGCCGTTTTCGACACCGCTTTCCATCAGACCATGCCGGAAGAGTCTTACCTCTACGCCCTGCCGTACAAACTGTATAAAGAACATGGCGTTCGTCGCTACGGCGCGCACGGCACCAGCCACTACTATGTGACTCAGGAAGCGGCGAAAGTTCTGAACAAACCGGTTGAAGACGTGAACATTATCACCTGCCACCTTGGTAACGGCGGTTCAGTTTCTGCCATCCGTAACGGCGTGTGCGTTGACACCTCTATGGGCCTGACCCCACTGGAAGGCCTGGTAATGGGCACCCGCAGTGGTGACATCGACCCGGCTGTGGTGTTCTTCCTGCACGACACGCTGGGCATGAACGTTGACGCCATCAACAAGCTGCTGACCAAAGAGTCTGGCCTGCTGGGTCTGACCGAAGTGACCAGCGACTGCCGCTATGTAGAAGATAACTACGAAACCAAAGCCGATGCAAAACGTGCGATGGACGTATACTGCCACCGTCTGGCCAAGTATATCGGAGCCTACGCGGCGCTGATGGATGGCCGCCTGGATGCGGTTATCTTCACCGGCGGTATCGGTGAAAATGCCGCGATGGTGCGTGAACTGTCGCTGGGCAAACTGGCGCTGCTGGGCTTCGAGGTTGACCACGAGCGTAACCTGGCTGCCCGCTTCGGCAAATCAGGTTTCATCAACAAAGAAGGTACCCGTCCAGCCATCGTGATCCCAACCAATGAAGAGTTGGTTATCGCGCAGGACGCAGCCCGCCTGACCGCTTAATATACTAATATCCGTCAGCTCAGGCTGACGGAGTTGTTTCCAGAGAGCAGAAGTAACGATATAGCCCTGGTTTGCGCTGCAAAAATGCCATCGGTACTGATGCAGGCGGAAAAATGCAGGCTATTAGAGAGGTTATCGTGTCTCGTACTATTATGTTAATCCCTACCGGCACCAGCGTCGGCCTGACCAGCGTCAGTCTGGGCGTAATTCGTGCTATGGAACGTAAAGGCGTTCGTTTGAGCGTGTTCAAACCGATCGCTCAGCCGCGTACCGGCGGCAATGCGCCCGATCAAACCACCACCATCATCCGCAAAAACTCCAGCATCCCGGCCGCCGAGCCGATGGCAATGAGCCGCGTGGAATCTCTGCTGGGTTCCAACCAGCAGGACGTGCTGATGGAAGAGATCATCGCCCGCTACCACGAAAACACCCGCGATGCGGAAGTGGTGCTGGTGGAAGGTCTGGTGCCAACGCGCAAGCATCAGTTCGCGCAGTCGCTGAACTATGAAATTGCGAAAACGCTGAATGCTGAAATTGTGTTCGTCATGGCGCTGGGCAACGATTCTCCGGCGCAGCTGAAAGAGCGCATCGAGCTGACCCAAAGCAGCTTCGGCGGCGGAAAAAATAAAAACATTACCGGCGTGATCATCAACAAACTGAACGCACCGGTGGACGAACAGGGCCGCACCCGCCCGGATCTGTCCGAAATCTTTGATGATTCCACCAAGGCCAACGTCGCCAATATCGATCCGAAACAGCTATTTGCTAACAGCCCGCTGCCGGTTCTGGGCTGCGTGCCGTGGAGCTTCGATCTGATTGCCACCCGTGCTATCGACATGAGCCGCCACCTTAATGCACGTATCATTAACGAAGGTGATATTCAGACCCGTCGCATCAAGTCAGTGACCTTCTGCGCACGTAGCCTGCCGCATATGCTGGAGCATTTCCGCCCGGGCTCGCTGCTGGTGACCTCTGCGGACCGTCCTGACGTGCTGGTTGCCGCCTGCCTGGCCGCCATGAACGGCGTGGAAATTGGTGCGATCCTGCTGACCGGTGGCTATGCGATTGATGCCCCTATCCAGAAGCTGTGCGAGCGTGCCTTCCAGACTGGCCTGCCGGTATTTATGGTGGATACCAACACCTGGCAGACTTCCCTGAGCCTGCAGAGCTTCAACCTGGAAGTGCCAACCGACGATACTCAGCGCATTGAGCGCGTGCAGGAATACGTTGCCAGCCATATCGACGCCGAGTGGGTTGAGTCGCTGACTGCGGCTTCCGAGCGCAGCCGTCGTCTGTCTCCGCCAGCCTTCCGCTACCAGCTGACCGAGCTGGCGCGTAAAGCCGGTAAGCGTATCGTTCTGCCGGAAGGCGACGAGCCGCGTACCGTGAAAGCGGCAGCGATCTGTGCCGAGCGAGGCATCGCCACCTGTATTCTTCTGGGTAATCCGGATGAAATCCAGCGCGTAGCGGCTGCGCAGGGCGTTGAACTGGGCAAAGGTATCGAGATTGTTGACCCGGCGGTGGTGCGTGAAAACTACGTGGCTCGCCTGGTTGAACTGCGTAAGAGCAAGGGCATGACCGAAGTGGTTGCTCAGGAGCAGCTGGAAGACAACGTGATGCTCGGCACCATGATGTTGGAAGGTGGCGAAGTTGACGGTCTGGTTTCCGGTGCGGTGCACACCACGGCGAATACCATCCGTCCACCGCTGCAGCTGATCAAGACCGCACCAAACAGTTCGCTGGTTTCTTCCGTGTTCTTCATGCTGCTGCCTGAGCAGGTTCTGGTTTACGGCGACTGCGCCATTAACCCGGACCCGAACCCGGAACAGCTGGCAGAGATCGCCATTCAGTCAGCGGATTCCGCGACTGCCTTCGGCATCGAGCCGCGCGTTGCGATGATCTCCTACTCTACCGGTAACTCCGGTGCCGGTAGCGACGTTGAGAAAGTGCGTGAAGCGACACGTATCGCGCAGGAAAAACGCCCCGATCTGGTTATCGATGGTCCACTGCAGTATGACGCCGCGATCATGGACGATGTTGCCAAGTCTAAGGCGCCAAACTCCCCGGTTGCCGGCCGTGCTACCGTGTTCATCTTCCCGGATCTGAACACCGGTAACACTACGTACAAAGCGGTACAGCGTTCTGCGGATCTGATTTCCATCGGTCCAATGCTGCAGGGTATGCGTAAGCCGGTGAACGACCTGTCTCGCGGTGCACTGGTGGATGATATTGTCTACACCATCGCCCTGACGGCGATTCAGTCCAGGCAGGCTGAGGGTTGATTTAAGCCCTGATGCAGTAGCAGGTCTTACGGCCTGATGCCGATCGATTAAAGCCGTTATCTTTTGGGATAGCGGCTTTTTTATGGCTGAGCACAGGGCTGTGGATTGCCTGCAATCCACAAATAATCCCTCCTACAGCAATTCACGCGCCGCGGCCACAATCTCATCCGCCGTCAGCCCATACTCCTGCTGAAGCCACTCCTGGGTTCCCACCTGACCATAGCGCTCCTTCACGCCAACCCGACGCATCGGCACCGGGCAGCTTTCCACCAGCACCTCCGCCACCGCCGACCCCAGCCCGTTATGAATACTGTGATTTTCACAGGTCACGATCCGTCCAGTTTTCTCCGCATAGTTTTTAACCAGCATGCGGTCGATCGGCTTGAGGGTAAACATATCGATCACCGCTGCGCTAACGCCCTGCTCCGCCAGCCGATCGGCGGCCATCAGCGCTTCAGCCACCATGATGCCGTTGGCGATAAGCGTAATATCACTGCCGTCGCGCAGCACATTGCCCTTGCCAATGGTAAAACGCGTGCCTTCCGGATAAATTTTTGCCGCCTGCTTACGGATGGTACGCACCCAGTAAAAACCGCGCAGCGTCGCCAGCTGCTGCAAAATATCGCGGAACATCGTCGCATCGGTGACTTCCATCACCACGGAGTTTGCCAGGCCGCGCACAATACCCATATCTTCAAACGACATATGCGTGCCGCCGTTGTGGCAGGCCGTCACGCCCGCATCGGAGGCAATCACCTTAACGTTGTTCTTTTGATAATCGAGCGCCATAAACAGCTGATCGAAACAGCGGCGGCTGGCAAAAGCGGTGAAGGTATGCACAAACGGTGTGCGCCCGGTCAGCGACAGACCGGCCGAAACGCCAATCACGTTAGCCTCCATAATGCCGCAGTTGATAACGTGCTGCGGCCAGTCCCGCTGCACGCCGTCCATCGCCATCGAACTCATCAGATCGGCTTCCAGCGCAATCACCGGCGTTCCGGCGGAAACCTGCTCACGAATGAAGTTGGCGTAAACTTTACGCATTTCAGTGGTATCACGCTCAAGCGCTACAGCAGATATCTCAGTCATGGGTGGCCTCCAGGGCGGCAATTTCAGCATCAATAGCCTGCCGCTGCTCCGGCGTCAGGCGCAGGTGGTGGCTGTTACTTAACTGCTCAAGCCACGGCACCCCCTGCCCTTTAATACTGTCGAGGACAATAGCCAGCGGCCGCTCCTGCGCCTCCCTGACCGGTTTCAGCGCATCGTACAGCGCGGGGATATCGGCACCGGGTACGGTCTGCGCCTCAAAACCAAAGGCAGTGAATTTTTCCGCCAGATCGAACGGCTGAATCACTTCATCGAGCGTGCCGTCCAGCTGCTGCTTGTTCCAGTCCACCAGCACGGTCAGGTTGTTCAGCTTGTGGTGAGCAATAAACTGAAACGCTTCCCAGCACTGCCCCTCATTCAGCTCGCCATCACCGACAATGCAGAAAACGCGGTTGCTGCGGCCAGCCAGCTTGTGGGAGAGCGCCATACCCGCAGCAATCGAGATCCCCTGTCCCAGTGAACCGGTGGTCGCATCCACGCCGCGTGTTTTCAACCGGTCCGGGTGGCTTGGCAGCAGCGTTCCGTTTTCATTCAGCGTGGATAGCTGCTCGCGCGGAAAATATCCTTTTATCGCCAGCGTGCTGTACAGCGCCGGTCCGGCATGCCCCTTCGACAACACAAAATAGTCGCGTTCAGGCCAGTCCGGATCGCCCGGATCGATACGCATCACATCACCGTAAAGTACCGCCAGGGTTTCCACCACTGACATGCTGCCACCGTAGTGACCAAAACCCAGATGGGTTAGCGCCTTAAGGGTTTCCAGGCGGATGTCTTTGGCTAACTGCGTCAGTTCTCGGATATTCATGGATTGACCTCCGTATCATTTTTGCTGCCATCGTTAGCGGGTTTAGGTTTGCGGAACAGGTTATGCAGCACCAGCAGCGCGAAGATGCCGACAATCACCACGGTAATCATCTCTTTCGACAGATACTGCGCCAGGTTACCCAGGATGATGCCCACCACGCCGAAGTCGGCATCCGAGAAGGTGGTATTGGCAAAGCCAAGCGCGCCCAGCACCGGCAGCAGCAGTACCGGCAGGAAGGTGATCAGCAGGCCGTTGGCAAATGCCCCACACATCGCACCGCGCCGGCCGCCAGTGGCATTGCCAAAGACGCCTGCGGTGGCACCGGTAAAGAAGTGCGGCACCACGCCGGGCAGGATCAGCACCAGCTTAAGCTGGCCCAGCAGGAACAGCCCCACCAGCCCGCCAAGGAAGCTGAACAGGAAGCCAATCAGCACCGCGTTGGGCGCATAAGGGTAAACCACCGGACAGTCGAGGGCGGGACGCGCGTTGGGCACCAGTTTTTCCGAGAAGCCGGTAAAAGCGGGGACAATCTCTGCCAGAATCAGCCTCACGCCCTGCAGAATGATAAACACCCCGGCGGCGAAGGTAATAGCCTGGATGATGGCGTACACCAGGAAGTTCTGGCCGCCGCTGAGCTGCGATTCTACGTATTCACTCCCGGCGCAGAAGGCCATAATCATATAAATAACGATCATGGTCAGGGAGATGGAGATAGAACTGTCGCGCAGGAAGCTCAGATTTTTCGGGAGGTTCATCTCTTCGGTAGAGCGCGAGCTTTTACCGGTTTTACTGCCGATCCAGCCGGCCAGTACATAACCAATCGTGCCGAAATGGCCGAAACCGATATCATCATTGCCGGTGATCTGCCGCATATAGCGCTGAGCGATGGCCGGGAAAATCGCCATTATCAGCCCCAGCGTCAGCGCGCCGGTAAATACCAGCAGCACGCCATCAAAGCCCGCCACGCTGAGAATAACCGCGATCATGCAGGCCATATAAAACGTATGATGCCCGGTGAGAAAGATATATTTAAGGCGGGTAAATCGGGCAACAATGATATTCGCCACCATCCCGAATGCCATAATCAGCGCAGTAGAGGCTCCGTATTTTTCTAACGCAATAGAGACTATCGCTTCGTTATTTGGAATAATCCCCTGAATATTAAATGCGTGCTCAAACATTCCCCCTAAGGGATTGAGTGAGCTGACCAGCACGGTGGCACCACCGCCCAGAACAATAAAGCCGAGTATTGTTTTTACTGTGCCTTTTACCACATCAGTAAAAGGTTTTTTTTGAGCAATCAGGCCAATCATGGCGATCAGCCCCACCAGTACAGAGGGAACTTTTAATATATCTACCACAAACTTCAGCGTTTCCTGGATAATCATATCCGCCTCGCTTCGAAGGATTAATGGGAAGAGAAATATTCCTTGAGTTTTGTTTCCAGCTCCGTCATGTCGATAATACTTTTCAGCACCACCAGCCTGTCGGGCGGCACATTGGCGCTTTCCGCGATATCCCGCGCCATCACAAACAGATCCGCCGCGCCGGGCGTCGCCGATGAGAGGTCAGAGTGCTCTACCTCCGCTTCAATATTAAGTTTCTTCAGCACTTTTTTGATATTCATTTCAACCATAAAGCTGCTGCCAAGACCTGAACCGCATACGGCCATAATTCTCATAACGCCACCTTATTTACAGTCGAACGGAACCATGCCGATAAAAGCACAGCGTCATTATTTTTCGAAATTATTCAGAATGGAGCGATAACTTTTTTTATTTCCTCCCGCGTTGTAGCGCAGTGCAGGTCTTCCAGCGCCTTGTCATTGGAAAATAACTCACTGAGGCTCGATAACATCGTAATATGCGAATGACTGTCTTTCGCTGCCAGCATCACAATAAGATTCACCGGGTCAAATTCTCCTGCACCAAAATTAATGCCGCGCCGCAGTTTAAGCAGCGACAGCCCCATTTTGCAGGCCCCTTCCTCCGGTCGTGCATGCGGCATAGCCAGTCCGGGCGCTAACACATAATAAGGCCCCAACTGCTGATGGCTGCGAATAATCGCCGGAACGTAGTCGCTATTAATCACGCCTGCTTTCAGCAAGGGTCCGGCACATAATTGCAGTGCCTGCTGCCAGTCGGATATTTCATCAGCCAGCTGGATGGTGCCATCGTGCAACCAGTGATTTAACACGCCCCCTCCTGTTTTCATTTTGCGCTGGGTGAACAAACTGTAATCAACGGATAAATAATCATCCGTGACTATTCTCACAAAGATAGCGCTATCAAAAGTTATTCAGTAGATTTGTGATAGCGCTATCATAAAGAGCAGGACGTTAGCCGATTTTTCACTAAACCAATAACCTGACGACTAACATGTTCTTTGCAGATGCTGGTAAATTGACAGCTAAACGGACGCAAAAACGGAAACAGCCATGTCAGTTAATCGAAAACGACGCGGTACGGGGCGGGTAACACTGACCGATGTCGCCAATCTTGCCGGGGTGGGAACGATGACCGTTTCACGCGCGTTGCGCACCCCTGGCCAGGTTTCCGACAAGCTGAGAGAAAAAATTGAAGCTGCGGTAAATGAACTGGGCTATCTGCCTAATCTTGCCGCCAGCGCTCTGGCTTCCGCCTCTTCGCGAACCATCGCCATGGTGGTTCCCGGCCTGGCCGAGGCCGGATGCTCAGCGATGTTTGCCGGGCTGCAGCAGGTTCTGCAACCCGCTGGCTATCAGATTATGCTTACCGAATCGCATCATCGTCTGGAAAATGAGGAAGCGCTGCTGGAAACACTGCTGTCGTGGAACCTGGCAGCGGTGATCCTGCTCAGCGTTGAACATGGCCCGAATCTGCGCCAGTGGCTCAGTTCCGCCCGCATACCGGTGATGGAAATCGGCTCAATTCGCACCGATCCGCTGGATATGAATATCGGTATTGATAACGTTGAAGGGATGTTTCAACTGACCTGCCTGCTGGCCGAGCGCGGCTATCAGAATATCGGGCTGCTGTGCGCCAGCCAGGAGCAGCGTCTGTTTCAGCAGCACCTGCGCGGTTGGCATAAGGCGATGCTGCGCCATCATATGTCGCCGCATCGGGTGATCAACGCCGCCACGCCCGCCAGCTTTTCCGCCGGGGCGCGGCAGCTGCCGGAATTTATCCTCAACTGGCCGGAGCTGGATGCGCTGGTCTGTGTTTCCGACGAACTGGCCTGCGGCGTGATGTACGAGTGCCAGCGGCGACGTATCAAGGTGCCGGGTGATTTAGCCGTTGTCGGCTACGGCAACAGCGACGTCAGCCAGGTTTGCCAACCTCCCCTGACCACCGTCGCCATCCCCCATCTACAGATCGGCATCAACGCAGGTAAAGCGCTGCTGGCAAGGTTGGAAGAGGAACCATGGGAGGGGAAACCGCTGGCGCCCAGGCTGTGCCTGCGCGACAGCTGCTAGCGAGGAAAAGAAATGGGGCGCAGCCTGCGCTGCGCCCCGATATCCGCAAAATCAGCGATTACTCACCTTCGCTGTTGCGGGTCAGCCACAGCGACAGGGCTTTCAGCGAGTCGGCGGTAAACTCATCGCAGCGTGAGGTAATTTCTTCCGGCGTCATCCAGAAAATTTCATCCACTTCCTCTTCCTGCATAGCGAACGGGCCGTGAGAAACGCAGCTGAACAGACCGCCCCAGACGCGGCAGTGTTCATCTTCGTAGTAAAACAGGCCGTGCTCAGCGAAAGGTACGGCAGCGATACCCAGTTCTTCTTCCGCTTCACGCCGTGCAGATTCCAGCATCACTTCGCCGCTCTGCACCACGCCGCCAGCCGTAGCGTCCAGCATGCCCGGCATAAAATCTTTAATCTCGGTACGACGCTGTACCAGAATTTTACCCATGCCATCGTGAACCACGATATAGGTAGCCCGGTGTCGTAAACACTGGGCACGCATCTGTGCTCGGCTGGATTGGGCGATGACCTCGTTATCTTCATTAACGATATCGACCCACTCAATGCCTGGCTCTTGCTCCACCATCCGTATCCCTTTTTGTTCTGGCGCTATGCGCCGTTTGGTCATTATTATTCGCGGCGCAGCGCGATCCGCCTAAATTAATGATTAACGCCCCGTGACGCAATCATCCATTTGTGCGCATTCAGCTCAGGCCAGTTTAGCCGATTCCGCCAGCCACAGCTGCACGGAGGCGCGCTGCCACTGGAAATTTGCATAGTCGGCAATCCGCTGCGGCAAAGCGTCGCCGTGCAGTGCCAGACGATTCAGCATCACGGCAAAATCAGTGTCGGCAATGGTCCATTCGCCAAACAGATTTTGCTGGCCAGCAGGAAGTAAACGCTCGGCGGCTGCAATCAATCTTTCGGCACTGGCCTGCCCGGCCTCGTCCAGCGGTGCCAGACGCGCGCCGGCAAACAGCACTTCCGTTGGGCGCTGCTGGCGGATAGGCATCAAATCACTGCGCAGCCAGGCCTGCAGCTCACGTGCTCTGGCGCGTTTTTCGCGATCGCGGGGATAAAGGCGCTCATATTCGGGTGGAGGAAAGCGATCTTCAAGGTACTCAGCGATCGCCGATGATTCGGAAAGCAGAAAATCATCAACCTGAAGTGTCGGAACGCGGCGTGTAAGCGATATATCACCGTAGGCCCGCTGATGGTGTTCTTCGCGGGCCAGGTCGATGCGCTTCAGCGCAAAGGGCAGACCTTTCTCACTGAGTGCAACGTAAACTGACATCACATACGGACTAAAATAGTTAGCATCTGACCACAGAATAATATTCGGGTGACTCATCAGGCGTCCTTCGACGGTTACGGATTGAAACACCTGTTTAGCTGGTTTTTCGGCCGAAGGCAAACATCTCTTGTGAGTTAGCTGGCAAATCAGAATGGCAGCAATCATCGGTACGGTTTGCCTGCCCTGAATGGGTTAAAAATCTATTGTTATCAGCCACCGTGCGCATCGTCACAGGTAGCAAAGCTATCTTCACCTATGCTGAAAGTGACCGTAACAGCGAACCACTGAAAAGGATAAACAGCATGCATATTCTGCTCACCGGCGGTACCGGGCTAATCGGCCAGCCGCTCGTTGCCCGTCTGCTTCAGGCCGGTCACGAAGTCAGCGTGGTGACCCGCGATGTGGCTGGCGCAAGGGAAAAACTCGGCGAGAAAGTCCGGCTGTGGTCAGGGCTGGAGAAGCAGCGCGATCTCAACGGCATTGATGCAGTGATTAATCTGGCCGGAGAGCCGATTGCCGCCAAACGCTGGAGCGAGGCGCAGAAACAGCTGCTGTGCCGCAGCCGCTGGCAGATCACCGAACGGCTGGCCGCATTAATTTCTGCCAGCAGCTCGCCGCCTGCCGTGCTGATATCGGGTTCCGCCACCGGTTTTTACGGTAATACCGGCGAGCTGGTGGTGACCGAAGACGATCCTGGCCACGATGAGTTTACCCATCGCCTGTGCGATACCTGGGAAAAACTGGCGATGCTGGCGGCGAGCGAACGGACCCGCGTCTGTCTGCTGCGTACCGGCGTGGTGCTGAGTCGCTCCGGCGGTGCGCTGGAGAAGATGAAGCTGCCGTTTAAAATGGGCATTGGCGGGCCACTCGGCAGCGGCAAGCAGTTTTTGCCGTGGCTCCATATCGACGATATGCTGAACGGCATTCTCTGGCTGCTGGAGCATCCGACGCTAAGCGGGCCATTTAATCTTGTCGCCCCCTATGCGGTACGCAATGAGCAGTTTGCCGCAGCGCTGGGCGAAGCCATGCATCGGCCTGCATTTGTACGTACCCCAGCCAGCGCGATTCGCCTGTTGATGGGGGAATCCGCGGTGCTGGTACTCGGCGGGCAGCACGTGCTGCCGCAACGGCTGGAGGCGTCCGGCTTTCGTTTCCGCTGGTATGAGTTAGATGAGGCGCTGGCTGATGTGATCGACAGTAAAAAATAAACCCCTGACGTATTACCATCGGGTTTAGGTCAGCCAACGCACCCTACAGGCATCCTGCCCGTCGCTTCACATGCCAGAGCAGGATTGCACGGTGAATAATACGCCGTTAAGCAGATAACAGGCGGTTAGCAGGGGAAGCGCCGCACGGGCCTTCCCCCTGGGGGTATCTTACTTCAGAGCACCGGATAAAAACTGCTGCAGGCGGGTGCTTTTCGGGTTATTAAACAGCTCGCCCGGCGCGCCTTCCTCTTCAATTTTTCCCTGATGCAGGAAAATCACGTGGCTGGAGACATGACGGGCAAACTCCATCTCATGCGTCACTACCACCATGGTTTTCCCCTCTTCGGCCAGTTTCTGCATAATGCGCAGCACTTCGCCAACCAGTTCCGGGTCCAGCGCCGAGGTCGGTTCATCAAACAGCAGTACCTCCGGCTCCATCGCCAGCGCGCGGGCAATGGATACGCGCTGCTGCTGGCCGCCGGAGAGATGCACCGGGTATTTAGCCCGTGCGCGTTCGTCGATGCCGACCTTATCCAGGTAGCGAATAGCCCGCTCCCGCGCTTCGCTTCTGGCCAGCCCCAGCACCTGAATCGGCGCTTCCATCACGTTCTCCAGCACCGTCATGTGGCTCCACAGGTTGAAGTGCTGGAACACCATTGTCAGCCGGGTACGCAGCGTACGCAGCTGTTCTTTGTTTAACACTTTCAGCTGGCCGTCTTTATCACGCACCAGATGAATGTTTTCATTGTTAACCGAGATAGTGCCTTCGCTTGGCTTCTCCAGAAAGTTAATGCAGCGCAGGAAGGTACTTTTCCCCGAACCGGAAGAGCCGATAATACTGATGACATCGCCGGCATTGGCCCGTAGCGAAACGCCCTTCAGCACCTCATGTTCACCATAGCGTTTGTGCAGTTCGGCAACGCTTAATTTATTTTCAGCCATAGTTTTACTCAGTGTGACAATGAAGGTTTAACGTGTGCCAGCCAGCGTTTTTCCGCTTTGCGGAACAGGCTGATGAGCACATAGGAAATAATCAGATACAGCACCGCCGCCAGTCCGAAGGCGATAAACGGCTGGTAGGTTGCCGAGTTAATATCGCGCGCCACCTTTAGCAGGTCCGGCACGGTGGCGGTAAACGCCAGCGCCGTAGAGTGCAGCATCAGGATCACTTCATTACTGTAGGCCGGCAGCGCGGTGCGCAGCGCCGACGGCATGATAATGCAGCGGTAGAGCTTGAAGGTAGAGAAGCCGTAGGCGCGCGCGGCCTCGATCTCACCGTGCGGAACCGAGCGGATCGCCCCGGCAAAGATCTCCGTGGTATAGGCACAGGTGTTCAGCGTAAATGCCAGCAGCGTACAGTTTAGCCCGCTGCGGAAAAACGCATTCAGCATCTCGGTGCCTTTGACGATCTCCAGCGTATACATGCCGGAATAGAACACCAGCAGCTGCACGTAGAGCGGCGTGCCGCGAAACACATAGGTAAACAGCCACACCGGGAACCACACGGCTTTGTGCTGCGACACGCGGGCAATTGACAAAAACACCGCCATACAGCCGCCCAGCACCACCGAAATAATCAGCAACCACAGGGTCATTGCCACGCCGGTAAAGCGATAACCGTCGGTCCACAGCAGGGCTTTCCAGTATTCCTGAACAATCTCAATCATAAATCAGCCCTTTTCACACCCACGGTATAACGACGTTCCAGCCACCACAGCACGCCGTTCGACAACGAGGTAAAGATCAGATAAATCACCCCGGCGACGATAGCAAAGTAAAACGGTTGCCACGTGGTTTTTCCCGCCAGCTGCGTCGCTTTGACCACGTCCTCCAGCCCGAGGAGAGAAACCAGCGCTGTGGCTTTCAGAATAACCTGCCAGTTGTTACCGATACCCGGCAGCGCATAGCGCATCATGCCGGGAAACAGCACGCGGCGGAAGGTCTGCGAAGGCGTGAAACCGTAGGCAGTAGCCGCTTCTGTCTGTCCTTTCGGCACCGCCATATAGGCACCGCGGAAGGTTTCAGTGAAGTAGGCTCCGTAGATAAAGCCGAGGGTAATGATCCCCGCGACCATCGGATCGATATCAAACTGCCCGATGCCCATCAGGTCGGTAAGGTTGTTAAGGATGATTTGCAGGCCGTAGAAGATCAACAGCATCAAAACGAGGTCGGGCACGCCACGGATCAGCGTGGTATAACCTTCGAAAATCATCACCAGCGGACGGTGATTAGAGAGTTTTGCCCCGGCACCAATTAAACCCAGCACCACGGCGAGGATCACCGAACTCAGCGCCAGCTCCAGCGTCACCAGAGCACCTTTAAAAATGACTTCAGAATAGCCATAGAGCATAAATATTATCCTGTCGTTATGGTCAAAAATGCAGCCTCACCGCAAGCACCGTGAGGCTGACAGACAGGGACGGCTTAATCGCCGTATACATTAAAGTCGAAATATTTTTTTGCCAGCTTATCGTAGGTACCATCTTTGCGAATTTCATCGAATGCTTTATCGATCGCCACTTTCAGCTCGGGATCGTCTTTACGCATGCCCATACCGGTACCGATACCGAAGATTTTTTCATCTTTCACTGACGGACCGGCAAACGCGTAACCCTTACCGGCTGGCTGCTTGAGGAAGCCTTCGCTGGCCGCAACTTCATCCTGGAAGGCGGCATCGATACGGCCCGCGGTCAGATCCTGATACACCAGGTCCTGGTTAGCGTATGGCGTCACGGTTACACCCTTAGGACGCCAGTTATCGTTGGCGTAAGTTTCCTGAGTGGTGCCCTGCAGCAGGCCGATGGTTTTGCCCTTCAGGGATTCCAGCGTGGGCCTGATGTTAGAGCCTTTTGGCGCGATCAGACGGGAGTCGGCCGCGTACAGTTTTTCTGAGAAGGCGATCTCCTGCTGGCGTTTTTCGGTGATCGACAGCGAGGAGATGATAGCGTCAATTTTCTTCGCTTTCAGTGACGGGATCAGCGCATCAAAGTCGCTTTCCACGAAGGTACATTTAGTTTCCATACGCTTACAAATTTCGGTGGCCAGATCGATATCAAAGCCTACCAGCTGCCCCTGGGCATTTTTCATTTCAAACGGTGCATAGGTTGGATCGGTGCCGATGCGCAGCGTTTTTGGACCGGCAGCAAATGCGCTGCCTGCAGAGGTGATTGCCAGCAACAGGGAAAGAGCCAGGACCTGCTTTTTCATAGAGTACCCTCGAGTCGTCTTATTATAGGATTCGTGATGTTTGTCCACGCAGTTTGTTTTGCAGATTTCATGCCACATTTTGTGGCAATGTCCGCTTTTTTCAGCGTGTTGAACAAGGCAGCGTAACTGCCCGGTTTACAGGGAGATTTATAACAGGTTTGAAAGCACTTGGCGGCAACAATGTTTCACAATGGTGCAACATCTGCACAAAATGCGATTCAGCACCAACATTTGAACCATCATAGTGCAGTGCACCAGCCGCTATGCACCCCGCCACCGCGTAAACAGATCTTCGTCCAGAGTCATGTCAAACTGGTCAAGCACCCGGTTTACCGTCTGGTCAACAATCTGCATCACGTTTTCCGGACGGTGATAAAACGCCGGAACCGGCGGCATGATAATCGCCCCCAGCTCCGCTGCGGTGGTCATCATCCGCAGATGGCCGAGATGCAGCGGCGTTTCGCGCACGCAGAGCACCAGCCGGCGGCGCTCTTTCAGCACCACGTCCGCCGCGCGGGTCAGCAGCCCGTCGCTGTAGCTGTGTACGATACCGGAGAGAGTTTTCATTGAGCACGGCAGGATCGCCATGCCCTCGGTTTTGAACGACCCGGAGGAGATACTGGCGGCGATATCGCGCACGTCATGAACCACATCGGCCAGCGCCTGCACCTCGCGCAGCGTATAGTCGCTTTCCAGCGCCAGCGTTTGCCGAGCGGCCTGACTCATTATCAGATGGGTTTCTACGTCGCTGACCTGCTGTAACACCTGCAGCATGCGAATGCCATAGATCACACCGCTGGCACCGGAAATGCCAATAATCAGTCTTTTCATACCAAATCCTTAAAAAAAACGGGCCGGAATTGCTTCCGGCCCATCTTACCTGCTTATACCCCGAAGCGCTTACCCTTCGTTATGGATTTCCAGGTTTTCAACTTCGTTCTGACGCGCCATCGCTTTGGCATCATCGTTACGCAGCGACTGCAGATACTCAAGGTACTGCTGGTCAACGTCTTTGGTCACGTAAATGCCGTTAAACACCGAACATTCGAACTGGGCGATATCCGGGTTCTCTTCCTTCACCGCGTCGATCAGATCGTCAAGGTCCTGGAAAATCAACGCATCGGCACCGATCAGCTGGCGGATCTCTTCCACTTCACGGCCGTGAGCGATCAGCTCGGTGGCGCTGGGCATATCAATACCGTAGACGTTCGGGAAGCGGATTTCCGGTGCCGCCGACGCCAGGTAGACTTTTTTCGCCCCGGCTTCACGGGCCATTTCGATAATCTGCTCGGAGGTGGTGCCGCGCACGATGGAATCATCCACCAGCAGCACGTTCTTACCGCGAAACTCGGCGCGGTTGGCGTTCAGCTTGCGGCGAACCGCGCTGCGGCGCAGCTGCTGGCCCGGCATGATAAAGGTACGGCCAACGTAACGGTTTTTCACAAAACCCTGACGGTATGGCTTATCAAGAATACGTGCCATCTCCAGCGCGATATCGCAGGAGGTTTCCGGGATGGGGATCACCACGTCAATATCCAGATCTTCCCACTCGCGGGCAATTTTTTCACCCAGCTTGGTGCCCATGCGCACGCGTGCGCTGTACACCGAAATTTTGTCGAGGAAAGAGTCCGGGCGAGCGAAGTAGACGTACTCGAACAGACACGGGTTAACCTTTGGATTTTCCGCGCACTGGCGGGTAAACAGCTGGCCTTTTTCCGTCACGTAGACCGCTTCGCCCGGCGCTACGTCGCGCAGGAATTCAAAGCCCAGCGTATCCAGCGCCACGCTTTCAGAGGCCACCATATACTCGGTGCGGCCATCGACCAGCGCACGCTTGCCGATCACCAGCGGGCGAATGCCGTTAGGATCGCGGAAGGCAACCAGACCGTGACCGATAATCATCGCCACGCAGGCATAGGCACCGCGAACGCGCTGATGCACGGCGGCAACGGCGGAGAAGATATTTTCGGCTTCCAGCGGGTCCTGTTGGAAACGATCCACTTCCTGCGCAAAGATGTTCAGCAGGATTTCAGAATCCGACGTGGTGTTGACATGACGGCGACCGGTTTCAAACAGCTCTTTACGCAGCTCGTGCGCATTGGTCAGGTTGCCGTTATGGGCCAGTGTAATCCCGTAAGGAGAGTTCACATAGAAGGGCTGGGCTTCAGAAGCGCTGGAGCTTCCTGCGGTTGGGTAACGCACGTGGCCGATACCCATATTACCCTGCATACGTTGCATGTGGCGGGCTTCAAATACATCGCTGACCAGACCGTTTGCTTTACGCAGGCGGAAGCAATTTAATGCATCAATGGTAACGATGCCTGCGGCATCCTGCCCACGGTGCTGAAGCACCGTTAACGCGTCATAAATCGACTGGTTGACCGGCATAAAACCGGCGATCCCGACAATACCGCACATATTGACATTTCCTCATAGCCGCAACCCCGGTGCGATTACCGGGGCAAAAAACTCGACGTGCTCTTCAGGTAGTCAAAGAACCACCCGATGATGTAACTGAACTGAGGGATTAACTTCGACTGCTGCCAGTCGAGGCTTTTGGAAAAGCCGGTGAATGTATCGAGGAAAAACAGCATAGCGGCCACAATCAGTACGCCACGCAGTGCCCCAAAACAGACGCCCAGTACTCTGTCGGTACCCGACAGGCCAGTTTTCTCAACCAGCGAACCAATTACATAGTTAACGATGGCGCCAACGATTAGCGTGGCAACAAATAACACTGCAATGGCGATTCCATTCCGAATCAGCTCGTCTTCAAATCCTGTGAACCAGACGGCAAGGTAAGAGAAGTAATGACTGGCGACAAAGAATGCGCATCCCCAGGTTACGAGAGAAAGTGCTTCCCGAATAAACCCACGGATCAGGCTAACCAGAGCCGAAAAAGCTATAACCGCAATAATGACGTTATCTATCCAGACCATGAACTCTTCCAGTGACAGTAATCGTGAAAACGCCCCTGCATCCAGTTCGGGGCGAATTCTAACAGAAAAAGAAAACGTTTGCGTAGGGTTTTCCTGCGTCGTTTTAAATAAACGGAAACGCTGAAAAAACCGGCAGGTGGGCGACATTCCTGCCGCTCACGACGCCAGAATGCAATTCGTTGATTTGCTTTAAATCACGCGGCCTTCGGCCAAACGCAACCAGGTGCCACGCCGTTCTTCAACGGGTGGCACCTGTCACAGCCATTGCTGTGGCCGCACAATCTACCGCGACGGTTAGCGTGCGCCCCAGGCTTTGACGACGCCGCCAAGACCAGTGATGCCCTGCAGCTCACCAACCGCCGCCTGCATTTTGGCTTTTGACGCATCCGGCCCAACGTAGATACGGGTGATCTGTCCGGCAACCGGCGTCGCTGGCACCGTGAAAGCACGATAGCCGGAAAGCCGCAGCTGCGCGACGATTTCGTTTACCTTGGCCGCATTTTTCAGCGCGCCCAGCTGGACTACATACGCCTGGCCGGTCGGTGCTGTTTCAGCGGCCGCCGGTTTCTCAGCAGGCGTTTCCACCTTAGGCTGAGTTTGAGGTTGCTGCTGAACAGGAGGCTTTTCAACCGGCTTCGGTTTTTCCACCGGTTTCACTTTCTCTACCGGCTTCGGCTTTTCAACCACTTTCGGCGGCGGCTGTACCGGTTGCTGGACCGGCTGTTGCTGCACCGGCGGCGGCGGCTGTACCGGTTGCTGGACCGGCTGTTGCTGCACCGGCGGCGGCGAAACCAGCGTGGGCTGATTGTTCGACTTCGGCGCGGTCGATCCGCTGTCGGCCTGCGAGGAATTTTCCCCGCCGGCACGGCTGATCGCTTCGCTTGCCCCTTCCGGCGGCTGCGCCGGCAGCGACTGTGTTACCGGCGGCGCCAGTTCGGTTTCCTGCTGGTCGCCTGGTTTCGGCACCAGCGGGATCGCCGCGAACTCTTCCTTATAGTGTTTCTTTTTACCATCCAGCAGACCGGGCAGCACGATCACGCCCAGTGCAACAATAATAACGGTGCCGACTAAACGGTTTTGAAACTTACTTGCCACTGCCGTTCTCCGCTGTCATCGTTTCCATTACGTGTGCGACGGTGTGGAATGACCCACACACCAGCACAATGTCCTGTTCCGCCGCCTGCTGCATCGCCTGATGCCACGCATCAGCCACGGAATCAAACGCCTGCGCCCCGCTAAGATGGGCGATCAGCTGCTCGGCAGAAGCACCGCGCGGGCCTTCCAGCGGCGCACAATACCAGTAATCGACCTGCGGGCTGAGGCAGGCCAGCGTCCCGGCGATATCTTTGTCGTGCAGCATCCCAACTACCGCATGCACCTTCCCGCGCTGCGGCAGCTCTGCCAGTCGCCCGGCAAGATAGGCCGCCGCGTGCGGGTTATGCGCCACGTCCAGAATCACCTGCGGGTTATGCGCCACGATCTGGAAGCGACCGGGCAGGATCGCCTGATGCAAGCTGGCACGAATAGTGGCCTCATCAACCAACAGCCCCGACGCCCGCAGTGCGGCCAGCGCGGTGGCTGCGTTCGGTAACGGCACCTGCGGCAGCGGCAGGTTGTCAATGCTGCCGCAGGCATCGCGGAACGACCAGCCGCCTTCGGTCAGGCTGTAAGACCAGTCGCGACCGCGCTGCTGCAGCTGCGCGCCAACCTCGCGCGCTACGTCGGCAATGGTTGACGGCATATCCGGTTCCCCGACGATGGCCGGTTTCCCCTGGCGAAACACACCGGCCTTTTCACGGCCGATGCTTTCGCGGTCCGGGCCAAGCCAGTCAACGTGGTCCAGCGCAATGCTGGTGATCGCCGCAACGTCCGCATCAACGATATTGGTCGCATCCAGCCGCCCACCCAAACCGACTTCGAGAATGACCACGTCCAGCTGCGCCTGCTTAAACAGCCACAGCGCCGACAGCGTGCCGTATTCGAAATAGGTCAACGAGGTCTCTCCGCGCCCGGCTTCAATGGCCGCAAACGACGCGGTATGCGCCGACTCGGCCAGCTCTTCACCCTGAATGCGCACACGTTCAGTGTAGCGGATTAAATGTGGAGAGCTGTACACGCCAACGCGGTAGCCGGCAGCCATCAGTACGGTTTCCAGCGTGCGGCAGGTGGTGCCCTTGCCGTTCGTACCGGCAACGGTAAAGACCTTCGGGGCGGGTGTTAACAGATCGAGTGAAGTGGCAACCCGACGGATACGATCCAGCCCGAGTTCAATAGCCTGAGAGTGTAAATGCTCAAGATAATAAAGCCACGTGGCAAGAGGCGACGCGGCTTGAAGAAGATTATCCATGTGTCCCGTTCACAAAGTTACGGTTCATTGGTGAAAGAGGCCCGAAGACCTCTTTCTCATCATCGGTCAGGCCTCTTGGCTCTGTGGGCCGGTCGCTTCGGCCTCTTTGATTTCTTCTTCCTGCGGGGCAGGCAGATTCATCATTTTAGCCAGCAGGCTGGCCAGTTTGAAGCGCATAACAGGGCGGCGAACGATCATATCGATCGCACCTTTTTCAATCAGGAACTCACTGCGCTGGAAGCCCGGTGGCAGTTTCTCACGAACCGTCTGTTCGATAACGCGCGGGCCGGCAAAGCCGATCAGCGCTTTTGGTTCAGCAATATTCAGATCGCCCAGCATCGCGAAGCTGGCAGAGACGCCACCCATGGTCGGGTCGGTCAGCACGGAGATGTACGGCAGACCGCGCTCCTGCATCTTAGCCAGCGCAGCACTGGTTTTCGCCATCTGCATCAGCGACATCAGTGCTTCCTGCATACGCGCACCGCCGGAAGCGGAGAAGCAGATCATCGGGCAGTTGTCTTCCAGCGCCCGCTCAACCGCACGCACGAAGCGCGCGCCAACCACAGAACCCATTGAGCCACCCATAAAGGAGAACTCAAATGCCGCAGCAACAACCGGCATCCCGTGCAGGGTACCTTTCATTACGATCAGCGCGTCGGTTTCGTCAGTCGCTTTCTGAGCAGCCGCAAGACGATCTTTATATTTTTTGGAATCCCGGAACTTGAGCACATCTTTTGGTTCCAGCTCGCTGCCCAGTTCAGTGGTTGAACCTTCATCCAGCAGGCTGTTCAGGCGTTCACGTCCATGCATACGCATATGATGATCGCATTTCGGGCAGACTTCCAGATTACGCTCCAGCTCGGCACGGTAAAGAACCTGTCCGCAGCTGTCACATTTGGTCCAGACACCTTCAGGAATGCTTGCCTTACGCGATGGGGTGATTGTGCTCTTATTGAGAATTCGTTCAATCCAGCTCATTGATGACCTTTCTGTTTGAACCTGGTTTCCCCGCAGGGTAAGCCAGTTTTTCTTTTTTGTGCCGCAAAAAAGCCGGCGGCACAAACCATAAATTGTCACTCATTAAACCATAACCGCCCGTGACTGTGGATAAAAATCTGGTCGGACGGGTATCGCCTGATGATTTCTGTTACTGCTGTTTCTGCTGACGCGCCGCGCGGCGATGACGCCACACTTCGATGACACCCGGCAGAATAGACAGCAGGATAATCGCCACAATCAGCAGCTTAAGGTTTTCCTGCACCATCGGCATGTTGCCAAACAGATAACCGGCATAGGTAAACAGCAGCACCCACAGCAGCGCGCCCGATACGTTGTAGATTGAAAAATGACGATAGGACATTTTACCCATTCCGGCCACAAACGGCGCGAAAGTACGAACGATTGGCACGAAGCGAGCAAGAATAATCGTTTTCCCACCGTGACGCTCGTAAAATGCGTGGGTCTTATCAAGATAGCTGCGACGGAAAATTTTCGAGTTCGGGTTACTGAACAGCTTATCGCCGAACAGCCGCCCGATAGTGTAGTTCACCGCATCGCCAATAATCGCCGCTACCACCATCAGTGCCACCATGGTGTGAACGTTAAGATCGTTACCCGGCAGTGCAGCCAGCGCGCCGGCCACGAACAGCAGCGAATCGCCAGGCAGGAATGGCGTCACCACCAGCCCGGTTTCGCAGAACAAGATCAGGAACAGGATGGCGTAAACCCACACGCCGTACTGCGCCACCAGCTCCGCGAGGTGGACGTCGATATGCAAAATGAAATCGACAATAAAACGAATCAGTTCCATAAAGGCTTCCTTTAGAAATCCAGGCCAGATTAATCCCCGAGGAACAAAGGTCCCATCGGTGGACGTGGTAAAGCAAAACGATCGGGGTAATCCACCGCGACCAGATACAACCCTTCCGCACGCGCCGTCGCGGCCGCCAGCGTCCGGTCTTTCGCCGCTAACAGCTCAGCCATCCAGCCTTCATGCTGATTTCCGCAGCCGATTTCCATCAGGCTGCCGACGATATTGCGCACCATGTGGTGAACAAAGGCGTTGGCTTTGATATCCACCACCACGTAAGCGCCGTGGCGGCTGACGTTCAGATGCATCACGTTACGCATCGGCGTGCGCGACTGGCACTGCACGGCACGGAACGAGGTGAAGTCGTTCTCGCCCAGCAGGCACTGACCGGCACGCTGCATTTTTTCCACATCCAGCGGATGATAAAAATGGGTCATGCCGCCGCCGAGGATCGCCGGGCGCAGCCGCTGGTTATAAATCACATAGCGGTAGCGCCGCGCGGTGGCGCTGAAGCGCGCGTGGAAGTCATCCGGCACCGCATGAACCCAGCGCACGGCGATATTGCCAGGCAGATTCGTATTGGCGCCGAGGGTCCACGCGGCGTCCTTGCGCTGCACGGTGGTTTCAAAATGCACCACCTGCCCCGTGCCGTGAACGCCCGCATCGGTGCGGCCAGCGCAGAACACCACCACCGGATGGTTGGCGACTTTTGACAGCGCCTTTTCCAGCTTTTCCTGCACGCTGCGCACTTCGTTCTGTCGCTGCCAGCCGTAGTACTGGCTGCCATCATATTCAATGCCCAGTGCCAGCTTATACACCGTCTGTGGCACGTTGATGTCCGACATCAGTACATATACTCCTGCACCAGCCTCTCGGCCGTTTTCACCGCCATCAGCGCGCCGCCGAAACGCACATTGTCCGCCACCGACCAGAACTGCAGCAGCTCCGGGATGCCGTAATCGTTACGCAGGCAGCCGATGCTCAGGTGCGCACTGCCGGAGGCATCGCCCACCGGCGTCGGATAATCCGTTTCATCGGTCACGTTGATATCTTCTGCTTCCAGCAGGATTTCACGCGCTTCTTCTGCCGAAACCGGGCGCAGATTTTCGATATGCACAATCTGGGCATTGCCGTAGAACACCGGCGCCTGCACGGTACTGACCGCAATAGGCAGACCTTCGTCCTGCAGCACTTTACGCACCTGCTCCACCAGCTGACGCTCCTGCGCCACGCTGCCTTCCGCATCGGCCAGCAGCGGCAGCAGGTTAAACGCCAGCTGGCGGCCAAAGTGGCTCTCTTCCACCGGCATACCGTTCAGCAAGCGGGCGCTCTCACCGGCCAGCGAATCCACCGCCACTTTGCCGTGGGAGGATACAGCCAGCAGATTGGTAACCTGCAAACGTCCCAGTCCGGCGTTATCTATCAGCGGCTTGATCGCGCTCAGCAGCTGGCTGGTTAAACCGTCCGCCACGGTCACGATATTGCGGTTGCGGTAGTCGGCCAGCACCTGCGGGTTAACATCCGGCACCACCAGCGGCACATCCGGCTCCAGCGCGAACAGATCGCTGCTGTCAATCACCAGGCATCCGGCGTTGGCGGCATCATCCGCATAGCGGGCGGAGGCTTCACGGCCGGCGGCAAAAAATGCCAGTTGCACCTGCGACCAGTCAAAGTCTGCCGCATCGGTTACCCGCACCGATTTACCCTCGAAGCGCAGCACTTCGCCCGCGCTGCGCTCGCTTGCCAGCAAATACAGCTCACCAACCGGGAACTGGCGTTCAGCCAGTAATTCCAGTAAAGCTCCCCCTACTGCGCCTGTCGCACCTAATAGCGCGATATTCCAGCCGTCAGACATGTTGGTTTACTCCAGATAATGACATAAAAAAAAGTGCGGTGTCGGAACACCGCAATGTTTCAGAATACTTCCCATAAAGGGAGGGGAATGCACGGTTTTACAAATACTTACTCACCGGTCGCATTAAAGCCCAGTTTCGCCAGCAGCGAGGCCGTTTCGGCGTTGTCGCACTGTACCCGCAGCGATGACCATTCACGACGTTCCAGATAGTTCTTCCGCAGGCGGTCAAACTCACCTGGAATCGCGGCCACATGGCGCAGCGGTGCGTCATCACGGCGCACATCATATACCAGATGTACCAGACGTTTCAGCGTTGGCTGATCCAGCTCGCCGCGCAGGGTAATGGTACCGAACTCCGGGGCGGGTAGCAGGGTGTCCAGCGGCACCTGCTGCGGCTGGCCGATAAACTGCGTCCAGGCTTCAAACACCTGAGTGGTACCGCGCGCCTTCCCTTCCAGCGTGTAACCGGCGATGTGGGCGGTAGCGATATCCACTTTATCCAGCAGCGGCAGCGACAGTTCCGGCTCCGGCTCCCAGACATCCAGCACTACACTCAGGTCGTCGCGCTGCTCTAATACGTTCAGCAGAGCTGCGTTATCTACCACCGGGCCACGGCAGGCGTTGATCAGGATAGTGCCGGGTTTTAACGCTCGCAGCAGCGCCTCGTCGGCGATATGCAGTGTCTGGTAGGGTCCCTGCTTGAATAGTGGAGTATGGAAGGTGAGCACATCGGCCTCGGCCACCAGCCTTTCCAGCGGCAGGAATTCGCCCGCATCACCACGATCCGCACGCGGCGGATCGCACAGCAGCGTGCGTATGCCCAGCGCTTCAAGCCGCGCCTGCAGGCGCCCGCCAACGTTACCAACGCCAACAATACCGACGGTGCGATCTTTCAGCAGGAAGCCGTCGCGCTCGGCCAGCAGCAGCAGCGCGGAAAAAACGTATTCCACCACGGCAATGGCGTTACAGCCGGGGGCCGCAGAGAAGGCGATATTCTGCTGGTTGAGGTAGTCCTCGTCGATATGATCGGTACCCGCCGTTGCCGTACCGACAAACTTAACCGACTTACCGTCCAGCAGCGCGGCATTCACTTTGGTGACGGAACGCACCATCAGGCCGTCGGCATCATCCAGCTCCGCCGCCGGGATTGGGCGCCCGGGAACAGCGACCACGGTGCCGGTGCGGCTGAACAGTTCGCGCGCATACGGCATATTTTCATCAACGAGGATTTTCACTAGCGGTATCCAGTCTGGCTCAATAAGGAGCGCTATTCTGCCATAAAGCCCCCTGCCGAATAACCCCCCGTTTGCCCGAAAGCCGCCCCCTCAGATACGCTGGCGATAGCGCTCCGGCGTGGTGCCTGACTGCTGATGGAACATCACGATCAGCGCCGAAGCTGAACTGTAGCCCAGCTCCAGCGCCACCTCCTGCACGCTTTTACCCTGCTCCAGCAGCGCCACGGCATGCAGAAAACGCAGGCGCTGCCGCCATTCGCTGAACGACATTCCGAGCAGCGCCTGGCAGCGGCGCGACAGTGTGCGTTCGGTGGTGTACACGCGGCTGGCCCACTGCGCCAGCGTGGTGTTATCGGCCGGATTCAGCTCCAGCGCCTGTAACACCGGGGCCAGATATTTATCGCTGGTCGAGGGCAGGTAGCTGGGGCCGATCTGTGCCTGACGTAGCTGATCGAGCAGCACCTCCCCCAGACGGCGATCTTCTGCCGTTTCCGGCACCAGCAGTTCGCGCGCGGCAATATCATCCATAATGGCGTGCACAATCGGGCTGACTCTGAGCAGGCAGGCACGATCGGGCAGCTGATGGCAAAGCGAACCGGCGACGTTCAGCGTGCGGAAAAACGCCTGCTTGTGGTTGTAGCTGGCGTGAATCTTTCCGGGGGGTATCCAGATGGGAATATTGGCCGGAGTCAATAGGCGCTCGCCCTCTACCTGCATCTCCAGCACGTTGCATTTTACAAAAATCGCCTGGCCCCAGCTGTGGCTATGGGGCAGATACTCCGTCTGGGCATTGGTCTGCTCATAGCGGAAAAACAGCGTCATCTCGGCAGCATTCTCCGGCGGGGTGTAAGTCAGTTGCTGAATCATCTTGTCCGGTCCCAGAGCAATGATGTCTGATTATCATTATTTGTTTTCAATGAGACAATATTACACTGGCCTCCCTGGACTGTGAAGACAACAACGCGAGAACCTGATGAATTTTATGTTTCCCCTGCTGGCCGTACTAATCTGGTCAATTAATGCCATCGTCAGCAAAATGTCGGCCAGCGCGATCGATCCTGCGGCTATCTCCTTTTATCGCTGGCTGATTGCCCTCGTCGTGCTGGCTCCCTTCGCGCTGCCCGGCGTCTGGCGGCATCGGCAGCAAATCGCCCGGGTCTGGTGGAAACTGCTGATCCTCGGCCTGTTGGGCATGGTGCTCTATCAGAGCCTGGCGTACTTCGCCGCGCACAGCGTCAGCGCGCTGTTTATGGGCATTCTTAACGCGCTGATCCCGCTGCTGACGGTACTGCTAAGCATTTTTATCCTGCGGCTGTCACCCACCGTGGGCATAATGCTGGGCAGCGTGCTATCGTTCGGTGGGCTGGTGTGGCTGGTGAGCCAGGGCAATCCGGCGCAGCTGCTGACGCACGGCATGGGCAAAGGCGAGCTGATGATGTTTGCGGCGTCCACCTCTTATGCGCTGTACGGTGTATTAACCAAACGCTGGGCGATCCCTCTGCCGAACTGGCAGAGCCTGTGGATGCAAATCCTGTTTGGCGTTCTGCTGCTGACGCCCGGTTTCCTGATGGCACCGGATGTGTCGCTGAATATGCAAAATATTCCGCTGGTCCTTTTTGCCGCTATCCCAGCCTCGATCGTCGCGCCATTTGTCTGGATTCAGGGCGTGATGCGCCTCGGGGCCAGTACCGCCAGCATATTTATGAACCTGGCACCGATTTTTACCGCGATTATCGCCGTGGGCTTCCTGCACGAAAGCCTGCACGCATACCACTTTATCGGCGGCGGAGTGACCCTGCTTGGTGTGATCCTCGCCCAACAGCTGAGAATGCCGCTCAAGCGCAGCAGCAATGATAAAAAACAGGGATAATGCGCCTTATTCCCGCCCGGTGGCCTTTCGATCCCCGGGGGGGATTGTTATCATATGGCATTATTTCTCTGTTACGGCACGCCCCGGAACCCGACTGAAGGATTTTCGCCATGCAACCGTTAAGTGGCCCCGGAGCGCCATCTCCTGGCGATCGTCCGACGCTCGCCCCTCTGTCCGATACACCGCGCAGCGCCACCGGCGATCAGCCGCTCTCCCCAGCCCAACGCACCACGCTGGAGCGCCTGATCGTCAAGATCATGTCTCTCAGTTCGCTGAAATCCGTAGAACTGTGGGCCGGGTTGCGTCATGAGGTGGGCGTTAAGAACGATGCCGGACTGCTGGCTCGCCATTTTCCGCTGGCCGAACAGTTCCTGAATACCCGTCTGGCTCAGGTACAGAACACTCACGCTACCCGACAGCTCCAGCAGCAGCTGACCGGACTGCTGCCCGCCGGAAACAATCGCCAGGCAGTAAGCGACTTCATCCGTCAGCAGTTTGGCCAGACCGTGCTCAGCTCGCTGAATCCCGATCAGCTGCGTCAGGTGCTGACCATGCTGCAGAACGGGCAGATGACCATTCCGCAGCCGCAGCAAAGCCGGGTGACCGATCGCTCCCTGCTGCCGGCCGAGCATCAGGCGCTGAATCTGCAAATCGCCCGCCTTGCGGCCGCAACCGGCGAGTCGCCGGTGAAGCTGTGGGCGGCGCTGATGAAGGTGGTGAACCTGCACAGTGGCGATCCGATCCCATCACGATTCTTCCCGCTGCTGACCCAGTATCTGCAGGTCAGCCACACGCTGAGCCAGCCCGGCAGCCCGACCCTGAGCCAGCTAATCGCGGCACTGAAGCAGCCGCCGGATGCCGCCGAACTGCGCCTGCTGGAGGATCACTGCCAGCAGCGCTTTAACGCGCAGCCACTCACGCTGTTGAGCACTGCACAGGTGCAGGATCTGCTCAATGCGCTGTTTAAGCACCGCGCCGCGCAGCTGCGTGCCGGGGAAGATGTGACGCCGCAGCCGCTGTGGAGCACGCTGCCGCCCGTGCTGCAACCCTTTACCCGCCGCCCGGTGTTTACCGCATTTTCCCTGCTGCTGCTGGTTGTGCTGCTGCTGTGGGCTTTGCTGTAACGGCACCCGAAAACCTTCAGCAACTGGTCTGAAACACGCATTCAGCTGCTGTTACCAGGCAGCCAGGCGTTAATTTTCGACGCCCAACAACAGCGGCTCTTCGGTTCTGTCAGCGCAGTGCAGCAATGGCAGTCACCGGCAGCGGTTTAGCCGTCAGCGTTATGAAATGCGGTCGTTTGCCCTTGTTTAGCAGCCGCAGTCGGCTAGCGCTGCCGAATCCGGCCAGCTGCCCGGCACGTCACCAGTGACTACCGGATGGCCGTCCCGCAGCCAGAAGTCCAGCCCGCCGATCAACTCTTTGACCTGAAATCCCGCCGCCGCCAGTTTCCACGCGCCCTTTGTGGAGCCGTTGCAGCCGATACCGTCGCAATAGGTCACGTAGACCTTGCTGCGATCGAGCGCCGCCAGGGTTTCGGCGGTCATGTTGCGATGTGGAAAACTGACAGCCCCACAGATATGCCCGGCCTGATACTGCTCCGGGGAGCGTGTATCGATTACCACAATCTCTTCGATCTCCTGCAATAAATCCTGCGCCAGATCCCAGGCATCCGCATACCAGGCCAGCTTTTGCCGCAGATGGGCTTCGCTCTGCTCCGGTGACAGCGGCGGGAACTGTAAAACGGCGGATGACGTCATAATAAATATCCTCTTGAAGTCAGTGCTGCCATGATAGGACCGGATTGGCCTTAATAGTAAGACCAGTAATCAACAGGGAATAAGACCCATATGCCGCATAACGCCGTACCGTACCTGGCACTGTTGGGGCAGCAGCAGGCGGCCACACTGCGCGAACGCGTCTGCGCGATGCTGCGTAAAGCCATCCGCAGTGGTGCACTTGGCCATGCTGCACGTCTGCCCTCTTCCCGCCTGCTGGCGCAGGATCTGGCGATATCCCGCGTAACGGTTGAGGCGGCCTATGCCCAGCTGGAGAGCGAAGGTTATCTGACCCGGCAAACCGGACGCGGCACCTTTGTGGCACAGGGCCTGCCTGGCGCTCCCGTCCGGCCGCTGACTTCCCCACCGGTGCAGCTTTCCACCCGCGGTCAGCTGATTTATCGCGGCGGCGGCTGCGAAGATCCGCAGTTTCCCCAGGCCTTTGCCGCCGGTTCCCCCGATCTGCGCGCCTTTCCGCACCGCACCTGGCGACGGTTAATGCAGCAGCGGCAGCGGCTTGAAGGCGAAAAGCTGATGCGCTACGGCGATCCGCAGGGATTACCGCAGCTGCGAGAAGCGGTGGCGGACTACCTTGGCCAGTCGCGCGGCGTAAGATGCAGCGCCAGCCGGGTGATGATCCTCACCAGTTCACAGCAGGCGCTACAGATGATTGCGCTGCTACTGTGCGACAGCGGCGATCCGGTGTGGCTGGAAGAGCCGGGCTACTCCGGTGCGTGGCACGCTTTTCGCAGCGCGGGCGCGCGGATTGCCGGTATCAGGGTGGATGAGCGCGGCGCAATCCCGGAGGACGAAGGCACACCGAAGCTGGTGTACCTGACGCCTTCACATCAGTATCCCACCGGGGTGACACTCGGCCTACCGCGTCGGCTGGCGTGGCTGGAGTTTGCCCGCCGCAGCGGCTGCTGGCTCATTGAAGACGACTACGACAGCGAATTTCACTACGACAGCAACCCCCAGCCTGCGCTACAGGGCCTGGAGGATAATGCGCGGGTGCTGTACCTCGGTACCTTCTCCAAGGTGCTGTTCCCCTCTCTTCGGCTGGCGTATCTGGTGGTACCCGATGCACTGATCGCGCCGCTTTGCCGCCTGCGCAGCATGATGGACGGCCACAGCGCGCAGCTGATGCAGGCGGTGACCGCCGATTTTATTCAGCACGGCCACTTTGCTGCCCATCTGCGGTTAATGCGCCAGCTGTACGGCAGCCGCCGCGATCTGCTGTGCCGGGAGCTGGCGGAAAAACTGGGTGACAGGCTGACGCCGCTGGTCCATCAGGGAGGATTGCAGCTCACCGTGCAGTTAAACCACGGCGGTGAACAGCGGCTGACGCAGCAGGCCACAGCGCAGGGGCTGCTGCTGCCGCGCCTGTCGCCGCTCTATCATCAGCAGAGCAGCGAGGCGCATGAGGGATGGATACTGGGATACTCGGCGCTCCAGCCGAATGAAATTACCCGGGCGGTCGATAAGCTGGCTCGTCTCAGCTACTGACCGCGCTGCGGGCGAAGCTCAAGGTAACGACGATGCCCAAGGCGGCGCAGGCGGCTCCGGCAAGAAACACCGAACCGTAGCCGAAAGTGGTGGCCAGAATACCGGTCAGCGGGCCGCTGGCACCGTAGGCGATATCCTGGAAGGCGGAAAATCCGCCCAGCGCGGTGCCGCGCACCTGGGGTGCGACTCGCTTCAGTACCTCAACGCCCAGCGACGGGAATACCAGCGAACAGCCGCAGCCGGTCAATGCGGCCCCGGCCAGCGCCACCCAGCCGTTCGGCGTAATGCCCAGCAGCAGCAGGCCCAGCGCCTCAACGCCCAGCGAGACCAGCGCAACCCGCGCGCCGCCCAGCCGGTCCGGCAGACCACCGAAGAAAATTCGCACCATCACAAACGCCACACCAAACGCGGTGAGCGCAAATCCGGCATTGCCCCACAGGCGGTCGGCAAAATAGAGCGAGGTAAACGTACCAATTACCGCAAACCCGGTGCCCTGCAGCGCCAGCGCACAGCCGGGCTGCATAATCTGCCCCACCACTTTCCACAGCGAGGGGCGCTCCCCGCCCAGCACCGGTACCGGCCTGATGCTGACGTTAATCAGCAGCGCCACCAGCGGCAGCAGGATCGTCGCCGCGCCCAGCGCCATAAAACCCCACTGGCTGTGCAGCATCAGGCCCAGCGGTGCCCCGGCGGCCAGCGAGCCGTAAATCGCCATGCCGTTCCACGACATCACCTGACCGGAGCGTTTCGCCCCCACCAGCCCCATTCCCCAGGTCAGGTTGCCGGTCAGCAGCAGGCTTTCTCCAAAGCCGAGCAGCAGCCTGCCCGCCACCAGCAGCGCAAACTTTCCGGCCACCGGCAGCGGCAGAAAAGCCGCCAGCAGATAAGCTACACCGACCAGTGCCAGTGAGAGGATACCCTGCACGGTGGTACGTTTAGCACCGCGCTGGTCCGCCAGCCTGCCGGCATAGCCGCGCGTCAGCAGCGTGGCGAAAAACTGAATGCCGACCGCGACGCCCACCATCACGTTGCTGAGGCCCAGCTCCTGATGGACATAAAGCGGGATCACCGGCAACGCCAGTCCGGCGGTCAGATAGGTGAGAAAAACGGCAAACGAAATCCGCGCCAGCTCGCGGGTAGCCTGCGCGGGGCGCGCTTCAACACTGACCGACATGCTTACTTCTCCTGAGGAAAACCCGTGCTGTCCGCTGAAGATGCGGTGACATCATGGAATTTTTTTTTCAAATATAAAAATATTGGCTTTTAAATTTCATTACGTCAATAAATGAAAACAGAGTTCGTGAGATGCTTCGCATTCACCATTTTTGCCGGGTTATCTGCATTTTGTATTAAAATAACGTAATTATTTCTAACTTTAATTGCGCTCTGCGCGCGGCAGCAGAGGAGTGAAATGCGATGATTCTCGCAGTTTCGATAATAAAATCGCCTGATAAATACGCTAAATGACCATTTCTGCCCGAGAAAGAGGATAACAGAAGAAAAATGATAATTAATTGTTAATGAAAAAATAATAATTAACAAAATATCAACTTTAATTTGGTGTAAAATTACCACAAAACCATAATTATTAACAATTACTTAACCAAATAAATTACAAAAATAAACACAAAAAGTTACCGATCACATAATTCTCTTCTGCTCAGATCCTCTGCAAATCGTTCTTGCTATCCTGGTGCCGTTGTTAAAACCCCCGTTACCTGACAAAAACACGCCCTACAAAACAAAGGTACTGCTATGAAATTCAATCTCGCATTACTGAATGCATGTGTCGTTTCCGCCTGCATGCTGTTAACCACCCCGCTGATGGCGGCGGAAAAACATGATATTGCGCTGGTCGCCAAAGTGACCGGCATTCCCTGGTTCACCCGCATGGCCGTAGGCGTGGATGAAGCGGCGAAAAAACTTGACGTCAACGCCTATCAGGTGGGGGGCTCCACCGCCGATCCGGCACAGCAGGTCAAAGTGATTGAAGACCTGATCGCGAAAAAAGTCGATGCGATTATCGTGGTGCCAAACGACGCCAAGGTACTGGAGCCGGTGCTGAAAAAAGCACGCGATCAGGGCATTGTGGTGCTGACCCACGAATCTCCGGACCAGCAGATTGGCCAGTGGGATGTGGAAACCATCGACAGCGTGAAGTACGCACAAAAAAATATGGATGAGCTGGCCAGCGCGATGGGCGGCCAGGGCGGCTATGCCATTTACGTTGGCTCGCTGACCGTGCCGCTGCACAACGCATGGGCCGATGCAGCGATTAAATATCAGAAAGAAAAGTATCCTGACATGCACGAAGTCACCTCCCGCCTGCCGGTGGCAGAAAGCATTGATAAATCCTACGCCACCACGCTTGACCTGATGCGCACCTACCCGGACCTGAAAGGTATTATCGGCTTTGGCTCCCTCGGCCCAATCGGTGCCGGTCAGGCCGTGAAGAGCAAGCGTGCGAAAAACAAAATTGCCGTGGTCGGCATTGCAATGCCAGCTCAGGCAGCGCCATATCTGGCCTCGGGCGATATCAAAAAAGCGCTGCTGTGGGACCCGAAAGATGCCGGATTCGCGCTGGTCAGCCTGGCAGATCAGCTGCTGGACGGCAAACAAGTCACGCCGGACCTGACCATCGACGGCATCGGCAAGGCGGATGTGGATATGGAGCATCACGTGATCCGCTTCAACCGCATTCTGGAAGTCACCAAAGACAACGCAGCATCCCTCGGCTTTTGATTGATTCGGGCCAGCGCTTGCTGGCCCCTCCCCAACACCAGGGCACTAACTTATGGCCACGCAAAATACCTTTATTTCGCTGGAAAATATCAGCAAATCGTTCCCGGGCGTACGCGCGCTGGACAACGTCTCGCTGACGCTGAATCGTGGTGAAGTCCACTGCCTGGCCGGGCAAAACGGCTGCGGCAAAAGCACGCTGATCAAAGTGATCTCCGGCGTTTATCAGCCCGATAAAGGCTCGCATATCAGCGTTGACGGCAAGCGTTTCCCGCGTCTGACTCCGGCGCTCTCCTCATTCTACGGCGTGCAGGTGATTTATCAGGATCTGTCGCTGTTCCCGAATCTGACGGTGATGGAAAACATCGCCATCCACCGCATGCTGCCGGGCGGCGATCTGCTGGTCAATCGCCGCGCCATGCGCCAGCTGGCGGTGGACACCATGAACCGCATCGGGGTTAACCTCGATCCGTCACGCAAAGTGGAAAAGCTGTCGATAGCCGATCGTCAGCTGGTCGCCATCTGCCGGGCGCTGGCGGCTAAAGCCAGCCTGGTGATTATGGATGAGCCAACCGCCTCCCTGACTCGCCATGAAGTTAACGGCCTGCTGCGGGTGGTCAACGAGCTGAAGGCCGCCGGGATTTGCGTGGTGTTCGTCAGCCACAAGCTGGATGAGGTGATAGAAGTCTCCGACCGCATCAGCGTGATCCGCGACGGTAAGCTGGTCGGCACCTGGCAGGCCAGCGAGCTGGACAGCGATGAGCTGGCGTTTCTGATGACCGGCCAGCGCTTCAGCTTCAGCCACCTGCCGCAGCGCGCCGACGGCGACGAAACGCCGCTGCTGGAGGTACGCAACCTCAGCCGCCGCAACGAATATCAGAATATCAATTTACAGCTGCGGCGGGGGGAGATCGTCTCAATTGTCGGCCTGCTGGGTGCCGGGCGCACCGAGCTGTGCCTGTCGCTGTTTGGCATCAGCAAACCGGACAGCGGTGAGCTGATCGTTGACGGTCAGCCGGTGAAGCTGCGCCACAACCGCGACGCCATCCGCCACGGCATTGCCTACGTTTCGGAAGATCGCCAGAGCGAAGGGCTGATCATGCCGCAGTCGATTTTCGACAACCTGCTGGTGTCGATCTTCGATCGCCTGCGCGGCGGGCTGGGTCTGATGGATCGCCAGAAAGCGCGGCGGCAGGCGGCCGATCTGATCCGCGAACTGAATATCAAAGTCTCCGACAGCCAGTTGCCGGTGCAGACGCTCTCCGGCGGTAACGCCCAGCGCGTAGCGATCGGTAAATGGATGGCGACGCAGCCGAAAGTGCTGATCCTCGACTCGCCGACCGTCGGCGTGGATATCGCCAATAAAGAAGGGATCTATCGCATTGCACGCCAGCTGGCCGAATCGGGCATGGCGGTACTGATGATCTGCGATGAGATCCCGGAAGCTTACTACAACAGCCATCGGATACTGGTGATGCGCAAAGGCGAGCTGGTTGCCAGCTTCGCACCACACCAGTGCCGCGAAGAAGAGATCGCCGGGGTGGTCAATGAATAATAAATTACGCCAGCTTATTGGCTATCACGAGTTCTGGCTGAGCATGCTGATCCTGCTGCTGGCGGTGGGCCTCAGCCTGCGCACCAGCGAATTCTTAACCCTCGGCAATCTGACCGATGTTGCCACCAGCTATGCCATTCTCGGCATTCTGGCCTGTGGCCTGTTTGTGGTGCTGATTGCCGGCGGGATTGATATCTCCTTCCCGGCGATGACCGCCATCGCCCAGTACGTGACGGCCAGCACCATGCTGGCACACGGCGGCAATCTGATCAGCGTGTTTGCCGTGGCAATGGCCGTCGGCCTGCTGCTGGGCATGGTCAACGGGCTGCTGGTTTATCTGCTGCGGGTTCCAGCGATTATTATCACCATCGCCACGCTGAATCTGTTCTACGGTCTGCTGGTGTGGTTCACCGGCGGGACCTGGCTGTACGGCTTCCCGGACTGGTTCATGAACGGCATTAACTGGTTCTCCTTCACCGCCGCCGACGGTTATGAATACGGCTTGACGCTGCCGCTGCTCTGCCTGCTGGGCACCTTTATTGTGACCGGATTCCTGATGAACTATACCCGCCTGGGTCGGCAGATCTTCGCCATGGGCGGCAACCGCGAATCGGCGGCACGCCTCGGCATTAATCTGCGCGGCCTGCACTTACGGGTCTATGGCTATATGGGCCTGCTGGCGGGCGTGGCGGCGGTCGTTCAGGCCCAGACCACCCAGTCGGTGGCGCCTAACTCGCTGGTCGGCTACGAGCTGACGGTGCTGGCGGCGGTGGTGCTGGGCGGTACCAGCATGAGCGGCGGACGCGGCTCGCTGACCGGGACGCTGCTTGGCGTGCTGCTGCTGGCCTTCCTGCAAAACGGACTGACGCTGCTGGCCGTCTCTTCCTACTGGCACATGGTTATCAGCGGCGCGATTATTCTGTTCAGCGTCAGCGCAACGGCGTGGAATGAGAAACGCAAACAGGTTAAGGGGAATTAAGATGCAAAGTCTGCTGAAGGTTCTGCCAGGCGACCGGATTATTCGCCTGCAGCTGTTGATGATCGCCATCGTGCTGGGACTGTTTTCCCTGACGCTGGGTTCACGCTTTTTTAGTTTAGGTAACTTCCAGTCTATCGCCGGGCAATTGCCGGTGCTGGGACTGCTGGCGCTGGGCATGGGCGTCACCATGCTGACGGGCGGCATCAACCTGTCGATTATTGCCAGCGCCAACGCCTGCTCACTGGTGATGGCGGCGATTATCGTTGCCCATCCCGATCAGCCAGCCTGGCTGGCGATTGCCCTGCTGGCCGGACTGCTGCTGGCAGTGGCCATCGGCGTACTGAACGGCGTGCTGATCGCGGTTATTGGCGTTTCACCGATTCTGGCCACGCTCGGTACCATGACGCTGATTGCCGGGCTGAATATTCTGCTGACCAACGGTGCGGTGATCTCCGGCTTCCCACCGCTCATCCAGGCGATCGGCAACAGTTCGCTGGCGGGCATCCCGCTGTCGCTGCTGCTGTTTCTGGCCATCGCCGCCCTGCTGTGGCTGCTGCTGGAGCGCACCACGCTGGGCCGCAGCATCCTGCTGCTGGGTTCAAATTTACATGCAACTCGCTTTAGCGGCGTGAATACCACCCGCGTGCTGATTACCGTTTACGTTCTGTCAGCCCTGATGAGCTGGGGCGCGGCGCTGCTGATGATGTCGATGTTTAACTCGGCCAAGGCGGGCTACGGCGAGTCCTGGCTGCTGGTCACTATTCTGGCCTCGGTGCTGGGCGGCATTAACCCGGACGGCGGATTTGGCCGGGTTATCGGGCTGGTGCTGGCGCTGATTGTCTTACAAATGCTGGAAAGCGGACTGAATCTGCTGGGAGTCAGTAGCTATCTGACCATGGCGCTCTGGGGCGGTGTACTTATCCTGTTTATTGCGCTACAGAATCGCAAAAACTGATTATCGAGGGAAAAAATGAGCAGCTATTACATTGGTGTGGATGTAGGGACCGGTAGCGCACGCGCGGGCATTTTTGATATTACCGGCCGAATGATGGGCCAGGCCAGCCGCGAAATCGCGCTGTATCGCCCGCAGGCGGACTTCGTTGAACAGTCTTCGGATAATATCTGGCAGGCGGTGTGCCAGTCGGTGCGCGATGCGCTTAACCAGTGCAATATCAATCCGGTACAAATTAAGGGCCTGGGATTTGATGCGACCTGTTCACTCGTCGTGCTGGATAAAGAGGGGCAGCCGCTGACGGTCAGCCCGTCCGGCCGCAATGAGCAGAATGTGGTGGTGTGGATGGATCACCGCGCCATTGTGCAGGCCGAGCGCATCAACGCCATGCAGCATGAAGTGCTGGACTACGTGGGCGGGGTGATCTCCCCGGAGATGCAAACGCCGAAACTGATGTGGCTGAAACAGCATATGCCGGGCAGCTGGAATAATATCGGCCACCTGTTCGACCTGCCGGACTTTCTGACCTGGCGCGCCACCGGCGATACCACCCGCTCGCTCTGTTCGCTGGTCTGTAAGTGGACCTATCTGGCACACAAAGAGGGCTGGGATGCCAGCTACTTCCGCGAAATTGGCCTGGACGATCTGCTTGAGCACGATATGGCGAAGATCGGCAGCGAAGTGAAAAGCATGGGCGAACCGCTGGGCCGTGGCCTGACCCAGCGCGCCGCGCTGGAGCTGGGGCTGCTACCCGGCACCGCGGTCAGCGCCTCAATCATCGATGCCCACGCCGGGAGCCTGGGCACGCTGGGCGCCTCCGGCCCTTCCGGCGAGCTGGCCGATTTTGACCGCCGCATCGCGCTGATTGGCGGCACCTCAACCGGGCATATGGCGATCTCCCGCGAGCCGCGTTTTATCAAGGGCGTGTGGGGGCCGTACTTCTCGGCGGTGCTGCCAGATTTCTGGCTGAATGAAGGCGGCCAGTCGGCCACCGGTGCGCTGATTGACCATATTATCCAGTCCCACCCGTGCTACACCACGCTGCGTGAACAGGGCAAAAGCCAGGGGAAAACCATCTACGAGGTGCTAAACGAGCTGCTGCGTAAGATGGCTGGAGAGGTTGACCAGATCGCTTTTCTCACCCGCGATATCCATATGCTGCCCTACTTCCACGGCAACCGTTCACCGCGCGCTAACCCGCATCTGACCGGCATGCTGACCGGGCTGAAGCTCTCCCGCACGCCGGAAGATATGGCGCTGCAGTATCTGGCGACCATTCAGGCGATTGCGCTGGGCACTCGCCACATCGTTGAAACGATGAATCAGAGCGGCTACAGCATTGATACCATTATGGCGAGCGGCGGCGGCACCAAGAATCCAATCTTCGTGCAGGAGCATGCCAACGCAACCGGCTGCACCATGCTGCTGGCCGAAGAGAGCGAGGCTATGCTGCTGGGCGGCGCGATCATGGGCACCGTAGCCGCTGGCGTGTACGACACACTGCCGGAAGCGATGAACGCCATGAGCCGCATCGGCAAGACCGTGACGCCGCAGACCAACGAAATAAAACGCTACTACGATCGCAAGTACCAGGTGTTCCGCGAGATGTATCACGACCAGATGAAATATCGCCAGATGATGCAGGAGGGATCATGAGTTCCCTGCCCGACTGGCAGCAGGCTACGGCGGCCTGGCAGACCTATCGCCAGGCGCTGGCATCCCTGGAAACCGAGCTCGATCGCACGCAGTGGCAGGCGGTACTCGACGCACTGGCCAGCTGTCGCGGCAAAATTGCGGTCACCGGCATCGGCACGTCAGGCATCGCCGCGCGCAAAATCGCCCATATGCTGGCCTGCATTGAGCATCCGGCGATCTGGCTGAGCGCGGCCGACGCCGCCCACGGTGATATCGGCTTTCTGCGCGAAGAAGATGTACTAATTATGCTGTCGCGCGGCGGCAACTCGGACGAGCTGACGCGGCTGCTGCCGACGGTGAAGGCGAAAGGCACCACGCTGATTGCTGTCACCGAAAACGGCGCGTCGGCCATCGCGCAGCAGGCCGATCTGCTGCTGCTGGTGCCGAAGAGCCAGGAGGTTGACCCGCTGCAAATGCTGGCTACTACCTCGATTATCAGCGTGCTGGCGGTTTTCGACGCGATGGTGGCCGCACTGATGAGCCGCAGCGGCTTCAATAAAGAAACGCTGCTCGCCGTACATCCCGGTGGCAACGTCGGTAAAGTCCTGCGTGAAGCGCAGGATTAAGCGTTAAAAATGATAAATAGGTCAACCAATGAAAGATAATTGGTTGACTTCAATTCCTGACGTCGGGCGAACAGCATGGAACCCGAAACCACTCCCCCTTCCCCGACCCGGCTGCGCGTGCCTGTTTTTCCCGCGATGGCTTCCACGGTGCATCAATGAAAAACATCTGCAAAGCCAGCGAGATCAGCCCCGGCACGCTCTATCATCATTTCCCCAGCAAAGAGGGGCAGGTGATGGCCAAAGGCGCACGCTGGCACAGGGCGGGCTGTTTAAGGGCGCGAAGGCGCTGCTGGTGCTGAATAAGGCCCGGGAACATCGCAACGGCAGTGCCTTTGGCGAGCGGCTGGACTATTACGATATTACGATGAACCTGCAGTATGATTTTATTCTGTAAACCCGCGATGGCGTCAGTAGTGAGTGGTGGACGCCGGACAAACCTTCACAGAAAAACTACACTGCGCCCCCGCACTAATCGCCCAACTCCGTATCGCAATCCTCCGTAAGTTGTTTACGCCCAACGCACACAGGGAACAGACTATGTTACGGACACTAACGCTGATGATTTGCCTGACGGCCCTCGCCAGCTGCGCCACCATGGACAGCAGAACCCCGGAAAACTATCAGAGAAACTCATTTTATTCAGGAACGCAGCAGGACTATCACTGCTTTTTTGATTCGGCGCTGTGCGCGCTCGATCTGCCGCTGTCGGCAGTAGGGGATACGCTGATGGCCCCGTTTGACGGCTGGTACTACTATCAGACGCCCGATGACGGCGGGAAGGGAAACAGCAAGGTCGCGGATTAAGTGAACGGGGGTGAGAACTCACCCCCGCTGAAATCTTACTTCAGCTTGCGCATCACCAGGGTGGCGTTGGTACCGCCGAAACCGAAGCTGTTGGACATGACGGTGGTCAGTTCACGCTCGGTAGGTACGGTGATGATATCCAGGCCTTCAGCCGCCGGGTCCAGCTCGTCGATGTTGATGCTTGGCGCGATAAAGCCGTGCTCCAGCATCAGCAGCGAGTAGATAGCTTCCTGCACGCCTGCGGCACCCAGAGAGTGGCCGGTCATCGCTTTAGTCGCCGACATTGCCGGGGTCTTGTCCGGGAAGACTGCACGGATTGCGCCCAGCTCTTTCACATCGCCTACCGGAGTAGAGGTGCCGTGAGTGTTGAGGTAATCAACCGGCGTATCCACGCCCTCCATTGCCATACGCATGCAGCGCATTGCGCCTTCGCCCGATGGCGCAACCATGTCCGCACCGTCAGAGGTCGCACCGTAGCCGACGATTTCAGCATAGATGTGAGCGCCACGCGCCAGCGCGTGCTCCAGCTCTTCAACCACGACCATGCCGCCGCCGCCGGCGATAACGAAGCCGTCACGGCTGGTATCGTAGGTACGGGAGGCTTTTTCCGGGGTTTCGTTGTATTTGGTAGAGAGTGCGCCCATGGCATCAAACTCACAAGACATTTCCCAGCACAGCTCTTCGCCGCCGCCGGCAAACACGATGTCCTGCTTGCCCAACTGGATCTGCTCAACCGCATTACCGATGCAGTGGGCAGAGGTCGCACAGGCGGAGCTGATCGAGTAGTTCACACCGTGAATTTTGAACGGGGTCGCCAGGCAGGCAGAAACGCCGGAAGCCATTGCCTTGGTCACCATGTAGGGACCGACGCCGCGCAGGCCTTTCGCACGCATACCGTCAACGCTGGCCGCCTGATAGAACGGGGAACCGCCGCCGGAACCGGCAACCAGACCCACACGCGGATTATTCTGATACTGCTCAACACTCAGGCCGGAATCCTTTACGGCATCCTGCATAGCAAGGAAAGCATAGATAGAAGCGTCGCTCATAAAGCGCAGCATTTTGCGATCGATACGCGCGGAGATATCGTCCTTAGACAGTTTGACGTTACCCCAGACGTGACTACGCATGCCCGAATCTTTCAGCTCCTGCGAGAAGGTAATACCGGAACGTCCTTCGCGTAATGACGCCAGAACTTCTTCCTGGTTGTTACCGATACTGGATACGATTCCAAGGCCAGTAATCACAGCACGTTTCATTCAATACCTCTTCTACTTCTCTATTATTAGGATTCGACACGCACTCTAGCTTACAGATGTACGCCGAACAAGTCCGATCAGCGTTTTCCCTGTGTAAATTTGCGTAACCTGGCTCACATAGTTAGAATCCCGCCACTGCCTGAGCAATGAGCCTTTGCCGTGAAAACCGCCCCAATTGAGCATGCTGCGCTAAGCTGGAACGAACAGGGTACACCTGTATCCCGAGCGTTTGATGACGTCTATTTCTCCAACCAGAATGGTCTGAAAGAGACCGAATATGTCTTTCTGGACGGCAACGGCCTGCCCGATCGTTTTGCTCAGCATCCGCGCGATCTGTTTATCGTCGCCGAAACCGGGTTTGGCACCGGCTTAAATTTTCTCACTCTGTGGCGGGCGTTCGATCGCTTCCGTCAACAGCAGCCCGATGCCCCGCTCCAGCGGCTGCATTTCATCAGCTGTGAGAAATTCCCACTTAATCCTGACGATTTAGCCGCCGCGCACGCCAGCTGGCCGGAGCTGGAAACCTGGGCACGCGCCCTGCGTCAACAGTGGCCTTCCGCGCTGGCGGGCTGCCATCGCCTGTTGCTGGACGGCGGACGAGTTACCCTGGACCTGTGGTTTGGCGATATTAACCAGCTTATTCACACTTTTGATGACACGCTGAACCAGCAGGTCGATGCCTGGTTCCTGGACGGCTTCGCCCCGTCGAAAAATCCGGACATGTGGACCGATGCGCTGTTCGTCTGCATGGCGCGGCTGGCCCGCCCGGGCGCAACGCTGGCTACCTTTACCTGCGCCGGATTCGTCCGCCGCGGGCTGCTGGCAGCAGGGTTTAGCGTCAGCAAGCGCAAAGGCTACGGGCAAAAGCGTGAGATGCTGGTGGGCCATCTGCCCGCCGCCGTTGAGGCTCCCCTGCAGGCACCATGGTATGCCCGCCCTGCCGCCGGCGGTGACGATTTCGCCCTGATTGGCGGTGGTGTTGCCAGCGCGCTGCTGGCCCTCGCGCTGCTGCGTCGCGGCAAGCGCGTCACGCTCTACAGCGAGGCATTCGCGCCCGCCGAAGGGGCTTCCGGCAATCGTCAGGGGGCGCTTTATCCTTTACTGACTCATCATGATCCGGCACTGGCCACGTTCTTCCCCACCGCCTTTACCTTTGCTCGGCGCCTGTACGATGCGCTGACGCTCCCTTTTGAACACGACTGGTGCGGTGTAACCCAGCTCGGCTGGGATCAAAAAAGCCAGGATAAGATTGCCGATATGCTGGGCATGAACCTGCCGACGGATATCGCTCGTGCAGTGGATGCCGCCGAGGTTCAGAGCATTACCGGTGTGGCAACCGACTGCGGCGGCATTACCTATCCTGCGGGCGGCTGGCTTTCCCCCGCCGAACTGACCGCCGGACTGATCCGTCAGGCCTGCGAGCAGGGAATGATCGTGCAGTGGCAGCACGAACTAATCGGATTAAACCGCCAGCAGCAGGGGTGGCAGCTGAGCTTCAGCCAGCAGGAACCGGTGCAGCATCGCAACGTCGTGCTGTGCAGCGGCCACCGTATTGCCGATCTCACTCAGAGCGAAAAACTGCCGGTTTATGCCGTGGGCGGCCAGGTCAGCCACGTCACCGGCGGCAGCGGGCTGGCGGCGCTTAAGCAGGTATTGTGCTATGACGGTTACCTGACTCCGGTCAGTCCGCAGTATCAGCAGCACTGCATCGGGGCCAGCTACCGCCGCGGCGACAGCAATATTGATTATCGCAATGAGGATCAGCGGGAAAACCGTGACCGCCTGCTGCGCTGCCTGCCGCAGGCTGAGTGGGCGAAAGAGATTGATATCAGCTCGGAGTCCGCACGCTGCGGCGTGCGCTGTGCCTCGCGCGATCATCTGCCGATCATTGGCGCGCTGCCTGACTACGATCGACTGGTTGCGCAGTATGCACAGCTTTCACAGCGTCCGGAGCAGGCCGAGCCGGCACCGGTGCACGAGGGAATATTTGTGCTGGGTGCGCTGGGTTCCCGCGGCCTGTGCAGCGGCCCGCTGGCGGCCGAAGTGCTTGCCGCGCAGATGTGTGGCGAACCAATACCGCTGGACCACGCCACGCTGGCCGCAACCAATCCCAATCGCTACTGGGTGCGTAAGCTGCTAAAAGGCAAAATGCTGCGATAATCGCCCCGTTCTAATGTAATCGTGCGCCAGCCGGGAAATCCGCTTAACAACTGGCACAAAAATCGCCTAAAATTTTAAAACCCATGTTTATTTCATGGTTTTTATTATATCTGGACAGGCACTTTTATGATGGACGTGCCTGGCCATCAACGGACGATTCAGCTATGCACTTCACGCTTAACGGTAAGCACGTCGAGATCGACGATGCGCTGTCTGATACCCCCCTGCTCTATATTTTGCGAAATGATTTCCAGCTGAACGGCCCTAAATACGGCTGCGGCATTGGTGAATGCGGTGCCTGTACCATTCATATCGACGGTCTCGCCGCACGCTCCTGTAGTATTCCTGCGGGCAGCGCGGCAGGTAAGTCGATCGTCACGCTGGAGGGGCTGTCAGACGGCCCGCAGCTACATCCAGTCCAGCAGGGATTTATTGATGAACAGGCCGCACAATGCGGCTACTGTACCAACGGCATGATTATGACACTGGTGGCGCTGTTCACCCGTCAGCCCGATGCTTCCGAACAGCAGATCAAAAGCGAGCTGGCGTTTAATCTCTGCCGTTGCGGTACCCATATGGAAATCGTGCGCGCGGCGGAAAGAGCGCGGGCGATTATTGCCGGAGGCCAGCAGCCATGAACCTGTTCGCCCTTACCCGACGCCAGCTACTGCAGGCCGGTGGCATTCTCAGCGTCAGCGCCATGCTGCCGCACTCCGCGCTGGCATCCGGCCTGACCGATGCCGTTTTTCCTGTCAGCGAGCGTTCGATGGGTCAGTTAGACAGCTTTATTGCGCTTTCTGCCGACGGCAGCGTGACCGCGTTTAACGGCCATGTCGATCTGGGGACCGGCGTGCGTACTGCGCTGGCCCAGTACGTGGCCGATGCGCTGGACGTGGAGTTCAGCTCGGTGAAAATGATCCTCGGTGATACCTCACTCACGCCCGATCAGGGACCGACTATTGCCAGTTCTACGCTCCAGGTGACGGCCATTCCGCTGCGAAAAGCCGCCAGCCAGCTTCGTCTTCAGCTGATCCAACTGGCCGCTACGGCAATGAACGTCCCCACGGCACAGTTACAAACGGAAGCCGGATGGGTTGTTGATAGCCGTAACCCGTCTCGGCGGTTGAGTTACGCCCAGCTTGCGACTAATAAGGACGGCCATCAGCCTCTCAATCCCAATACCCCGCTGAACAACGCTAATCAGCGCTATGTCGGCCAGTCGGTCGCTCGCGTGGATATTCCGGCCAAAGTCACCGGCGGGCTTAGCTGGGTTCACGATTTACGTCTGCCCGGCATGCTACATGGCCGCGTCATCCGCCCTCCATATCCGGGAGCCGACAGCAGCGCCCCACTGGGCCACAGCCTGATTTCCGTAGATGAAAGCTCCATCGCGCATCTGCCGGGTATTGTCAAAATCGTGGTTAAGCATGATTTCGTTGGTATCGTCGCCCGCCGTGAAGAGCAGGCCATCGCCGCCATGCGCATGCTGAAAGTCACGTGGCAGCCCTGGGCGAAGATCCCGGCGCTCGATCCTGAGAATCTGGCGATAGCGCTGGCTGACTGCGAGAAAACACCGCGTGTATTGCGTGAGGATGCCGGGGTCGATGCGGCCCTGAGCACGCGGCATATCGCCATCGACGCCGATTACGTCTGGCCCTACCAGATGCATGGTTCTATCGGGCCTTCATGTGCGGTTGCCAATGTGACTGCCAGCCAGGCTGTGGTCTGGTCCGGCACGCAGAATCCCCACGATTTGCGTCGCGACCTGTCGCTGCTGCTGGGAATGGATAGCAGCTGGATTGAGGTTAAGCGTATGGAAGCCTCAGGGTGCTATGGCCGCAACTGCGCAGATGATGTTTCGGCAGATGCCGCACTGCTGTCGCAGGCAACCGGCTACCCGGTACGCGTACAGCTGATGCGCGAGCAGGAAGCCGCATGGGAACCCAAAGGTAGCGGACAGCTGATGCGCGTGCGCGGTGGGCTGGACGAGGCGTTAAATGTGTCCTGCTATGAGATGCATATCTGCTATCCCTCGAATAATGCTACGACCCTGCCGCTACTGCTGACGCGCAAGGTGGACAACAAACCCGACGTGCAAACCATGGGCGATCGCTCCGCAATTCCCCAGTACAGTTTCCCGCAGATGCGGGTGGTTTGTGAAGATGCTGCCCCGCTGGTGCGTGCCTCGTGGATGCGCGGCGTGTCGGCTCTGCCCAATGTGTTTGCTCATGAGAGCTGGCTGGATGAGGTGGCCTTCCGTGCCGAACAGGACCCCATCGCATTCCGTCTGCGTTCGATAGAGGATGAACGCGCCATCGCGTTGATTAATGAAGTGAAGAAACTGGCAGACTGGCAGGAAGGACTGGCTCATCGTCACCAGCAGCAGGGAGATATCCTGCACGGGCGCGGATTCGCCTGGGCGCGTTATTTTCACAGTAAGTTTCCCGGCTTCGGCGCGGCCTGGGCAGCATGGGTCTGCGATCTGACCGTGAACAGCCGCACCGGGGAAGTGCGGATTGATAAGGTGTTTGTTACCCATGACTGTGGGCAGATGGTTAATCCGGCGGGCGTTCGCCACCAGGTACACGGCAATATTATCCAGTGCTGTAGCCGGGTATTAAAAGAGACCGTCACCTTTGACGATCGCGGTACCACCTCAGTGGAATGGGGCAGCTATCCGCTGCTGCGTTTTGATGAACTGCCGGGAGTGAAAATCCAGCTGATGGATTATCCCGAACAGCCCGCGATGGGAGCAGGAGAATCAGCCTCCGTTCCCGGCGCTGCGGCGATTGCCAATGCGCTATTTGACGCCACAGGAAGGCGATTCCGCGCTCCTCCGTTTACCCCGGAGCGGGTACTACAGGTTTTACAGGGAGCAAAAAAATGAACCGCTGGAAAAAAAGAGCACTCTCGCTGTCCGCACTGGTACTGGCCGCCGGTGCTGTGCTGCTGGTATTCAGCCTGCAGCCTGAGATCGCTCCGGTTGCGCCACCTCAGGCCAGCCAGTTTAGCGCCGAGCAAATTTCACGCGGAAAAAACCTGGCTGCGCTGGGTGACTGTAAGGTTTGTCATACCCGTGCTGGCGGCCAGGTCGGTGCCGGGGGAATGGCGTTCAAAACGCAGTTCGGCACCATCTACAGCAGTAATATTACGCCTGACGTCGCGACCGGCATTGGTAATTGGTCCTATCCCGCGTTCAAGCGTGCAATGCGTTACGGCATTAATCGCGAGGGCCATTACCTCTATCCGGCATTCCCCTACACCTCATTTACCCTCACCCGCGATGACGATTTGCAGGATCTTTATGCCTGGCTGATGGTTCAGCCGGCCGTAAGCTATCGTCCACCGAGGACCGAATTGCACTTTCCCTTCAATATTCGCCAGGGAATGTTCGCCTGGAACTGGCTTTTTCTTACTCCCGGACCGTTGCCGGTAAACCCGCAGCACAGTGAGGAGTGGAACCGTGGGGCCTATCTGGGTGAAAGCCTGGGTCACTGCAGCGCCTGCCATTCACCACGCAATCTGGCGGGGGCAGAAAAAGGCGGCAGCCACCATCTCAGCGGCGGCATCGTCGATGGCTGGAGTGTTCCGGCACTAAACTCCCACTCCCCTGCCCCGATCGCCTGGAACCATCAGCAGCTGATGCAATTTATGCGTAAAGGTTTTGCCACGTCTCACGGGGTAGCGGCCGGCCCGATGGCCCCGGTGATTGCTGAAGGACTGTCGCAGCTGCCGGAAAACGATCTGAAAGCGATGGCCACCTGGCTTGCCAGCTTCCAGCCGCCGTGGCCGGACCAGGGAAAGGAAATAAACATTCAGGCCGAACAGCAAATGATGCTGGCAAATTCACCGGGAGCCCGCCAGTTTGCGGGCTCCTGCATGGCCTGCCATGCGCAAAATACCGGTCCGAAACTGTACGGCGTGCGCCCTTCGCTGATGCTGAACAGCAATCTGTATAGCGACAGCCCAGATAATCTGATCCGTATCGTGCTGGATGGCATTCAGCATCCGGCGACCTCAGATCTGGGCAGCATGCCGGGATTTCGTTATCAGTTGAACAATCAGCAAATCGCCGTTTTACTGAATTATCTGAGAACCGACCTGGCTCAACGCGCTTCCTGGCCCGATCTGCTGAATCGCATTGAGGAGATTCGCCAGCAAACGGAGGATAAATCGTGATTGCCAGTACCGGGATACTGCTGATGGCGGCGGGTTTAAGCAGCCGCTACCGTCAGCTGAGCGGTGAACACAAACTTCAGGTCGCCCCCGCCGATGGTAATCCGCTCCCTTTACTGGAACGTAACCTGCAGCTGGCGACCAACATAGCAGGTCGCCAGGTCAATGTGATACTCCGGCCGGAAGATCGCGAATTAATCGCCCTGGCGCGCCGCTACCACTGCGCGGTCACGCTGCTGGCCAGTAACGGTTTAGGCAGTTCAATTGCCACAGGCGTGGCAAATCGTCCATGGTGGACCGGCTGGCTGGTGATGCTGGCCGATATGCCGTGGCTACAGCAGAATACGGTGATGCGGGTGTTTCAGGCCCTTCAGTTCGCCGATACCGTGCGCCCGATGTGGAAAAATCAACCGGGACATCCGGTTGGCTTCGGTCGCACGCTGCGCCAGTCGCTGCTGACACTGAAGGGGGATGAAGGTGCAAACACCATTTTAGTCCGGCATCCGCCCCTGCTGATTGACGTCGGCGATCCCGGCTGCGTGCGGGACATCGACGTGCCAGCCGACTGGCGGCAAGAGCAATGACCATGCATTCACCAGATATCAGAGTGCTGGAATTTGCACTGAGCGAGGCAGGACAGCACAGGGATCTTTGGCTGTGTACCGTTCTACACACGTGGGGATCGTCACCCCGTTCCCCCGGAGCGCTAATGGCGGTCAGCCAGACGAATACGTCGTGCGGATCGCTGTCCGGCGGCTGCATTGAAGAACATTTTATGCAGCGGCTGGCGCAGGGCGCTTACCGCAACCCAAGCCAGCTGGTGCGATACGGGGCGGGAAGTGATATCCCTGAAATTTCACTCCCCTGCGGCGGTAGCCTGGAGATACTGGTGGAATATCTGCCGGCCACAGCTGAAACGTTAGATTATCTGCACCGCATGCTGCTGGCTCTGCGCGGTGAGTTTCCGCAGGAAAAAACGCTGGAACCCGGCGAACCCGCGATTCTTACCCCCTGCCCACATCCGCCACCCGGCCCCGTCGTCCATCTACAGGACACGGCGCTTCGCCTGCGGCTGGCTCCGGCGGTGCAAATTATTATCGCCGGGATGTCGCCGGTAGCGGAGTACTGTATTGAATTTTCTCGCGCGGTAGGTTTCACTGTACTGATATGCGAACACCGTGAGGCGGTGCGGGCAACATTCAGTTCGCACAAGATACGGCCGGATTTCCCCGCCCGCTATCTTGAGCAGTACGGATGCGGTCCGAACAGCGCCATACTCTGTCTGACCCATGATGCACGCATTGACGATTTGACGCTGATGGAAGCCTGCCGGACTCCGGCTTTTTACATTGGGGCCCTGGGTTCGCGGCGAAACAGTGAAAAACGTCTGGAGAGGCTGAGGAAAATTGCCGACCTGGACGAACGTCAGCTGGCGCGAATTCACGGCCCGGTTGGCCTGGCCATCGGCAGTAAAACCCCTGCTGAAATCGCGCTGGCGATTATCGCTGATATCGTCCGGGTTAAAAACGGCGCGGCGAGTATGGACAACTCACGGGGCGATGGCTCGGAATTCGCAGAGATAAACTGAAGTCTTTCCGCTGAGGTTTAATTCGGGAAACATTAAGCCAGATGGTGTAAGGAACAGAACGTGATACTGAAAAGCCACAGCGGGAAGTCATACGACCCACCGCAGTGGCTCTTATTTCTCAGGCCGTTAAGAAGGCTGGCGTGCCTGACGGAACAGATTTTCCCACATGCCGATCACCAGCGCCTGATCGCGCGGCGACAGTTCGGACTGAATGGTACTTTCCAGGCTGCGCTGAACATGAGCCTGTAGCGCTTCCGGCGTATGATCGCCGGAGAGTTCAATCTCAGCCACCGCCACGGTCAGATGCCCGCGCAGATAGCCGCTGGCAAACAGCTCGTCGTCACTGGCGTGTTCTACCATGTCATCAATCAGACCCAGAATACGCGCCTCGAATTCATCGATCATATCATTCCTCTGTAGGCAATTCGTTCCACACGCATTACAAATCTTCCGGCCAGGGAAACAGTTCCGCAGTCAGCGGTGGAGTAGTATAAAACGAGCGAAGTTCAGCAATCAGACGCGCCGGGCGGGCGGGGATACCCTGCTCCAGATACGTCATAACCTGCGCATGAACCTTGCGCTGAAAAGCAATGCGATCTGGCTCACAATCGCCTTCAAGATTGTCACAGCTTACGTTGAACGGAAAGCCCGCGGCAACAGAAAACAGCCACTCCAGCGCCTGCGGTTTAATCTCCGCCGCTTCAAACTGACTCTGGGTGTTAGCATCACGTCCGTCCGGGCAATACCAGTAGCCGAAATCCACCAGCTTGCGGCGCTCGGCACCGGCAATGCACCAGTGCGAAATCTCGTGCAGCCCGCTGGCGTAGTAGCCATGGGCAAACACCACCCGATTCCACGGGGATGTATCGTCTGCCGGCAGATAGATCGGCTCATCGTCGCCTTTAATCAGGCGGGTTTGAAAATCATCAGCAAAGCAGCGATCGAAGATCTCAATCAGCTGCTGATAGTGGTGTTGCGTGCTCATAGCTGTTTGTCGTCAAAGTAAAAAAACGCGCAATTGTCGCATTATGTCAGCCCGGTTACGAGCACTATTACAACGTCTGCGACTGGCGGCGAAAGGCCAGCGGGAGTGCTCTTTAAAGGCGCGGAAAAAATGGAACGGGGAAACAAATCCGCACTGTTCAGCAACCATCGCCACCGGCAGTTCGCTGTGGATCAGATGCAGTGCCTGGTTAACTTCAACAGCGGTGCCGCCGGAGTGATTGAATCCTCGCGTATTTCTGCCGGGCGCATTTTCGGCGTCTACTGGGAAGTTTCCGGCACCGAAGGCACGCTCTATATGGATGGCGAACGTTTTAACGAACTGCAGGTGTTCCGCTTTAACGATGATAAGCGCGACCGGGGCTTCAAAACCCTGTATGCAGGCAGCCAGATCCCATCCTACTCCGCCTTCTTTGGCTTTGATTTTGGCGGCGGCGGCCTGGGCTACTTCGACGTAAAGGTGTTGGAAGTACACGACCTGGTACAGGGCATCTGCCGCGATGACGACTGCTATCCAAACTTTGCCTTTGGCTGGGAGAACCAGCGAATACTGCAGGCGATTGAGAATTCGATGGATGAACGCCGCTGGGTCAACGTAAATAATTAAAATGGCAAAAGGGAACATCGCTTAGCGATGTTCCCTACTGGCTTACATATAGGCTATTTGCACAACCGCCGATCCGGCAAAATCTCCCAGGTCGCTGCTGGTAAACCCTACCAGCCGCGTTTTTAACTGCAGCGTAACGTTGTCCTTTAATGGGGTATGGAAGGCTTTACCATATCCGCCACCCCAGTCCAGTTCGGCGTAGGTACGGCTGGAACCATTCATTGGGACTTGTTCGTCCCCTCCCGTTGAAATAGTGACACTACGCTCGACACCAGGCGAACACTGCAAAGTGAAAGGCGTGATCATCACGCGAGTACCGGCCTCTTCAGGCGCAATCGTACCGAATGAAACCTCCAGATTAGTTGGATTGAGCTTGCAATCCGAAGCGGGTACATAGCCATAAGCACAGTTCGATGCAGGTGGCAGTCCGTTAATCGGCTCGTTGATCCCCGGCCAGCCTTTGTTTGATGTTGCCGCAATATATACGCATGGAGTCCGAGCGGGAATGCCTTGACCATAGGGTACCGTATAGCTCACCTGATACTGGCGATTTATGTTTTTCCGGTTCTCCGCTGCGCTGGCAAAGGCTCCGAGAGTAGGATATATATAATCATCGTAGGTTGACCATCCCGGATCGTCTGTATAAGCCCCGGAGAAGGCAAAACGCAGCTTGCAGCCTGTTCGTGCATAACACGGATTCGGGGTCGGATCGTTGAAATCCACGCCAGTAATTTGTACATAGGCCCAAATGGTATAGGAGGATTGTCCGCCGGGTAAAGTTGTCGATGATACCCAGGCAGAAGACGCTGATACTTGAAACAATGCGTTTGCAGTTAAGGGAAAAATCCCGCCACCCAGTGTTATAACAACACAAAAAAACCAGACTTTCGCTTTCATAAAACAACACTCTCTAAATCAATCCTTTAATTCGAGATTATACTTCAATGTAATTACTATCAAATGGCAATAATTGCCAGGCACTACATTCGATATTTTTCCCTGAGGTTGTTAGAAAAAAAGCCGCTTTGCCAGTAATAAGACTTTTTATCGGGGGGGGATCAGGTAACAGGTAAAAGGAAATATGAATTAATGATGGCGTGCGCAGTACGCCCGAAAAGGGCACGTACTGCATAACAACAAATGGAATACAGGCTATGCCTTTTGAAAAGACGCTTACAGCGCGTAGAACCAGGCGATGATTTCCGCACCGTGACTGTCAAACAGCAGCTTAGCGCTCATCACCGCGGAAACAATCACGATCATCGGGCGGATCAGCTTCTGGCCTTTGCTCAGTACCATTCTGGCCCCCAGACGCGCACCGCACACCTGCCCCGCCAGCATCACCACGCCCACGCCCCACACCACCTTGCCACCAAGCATAAACAGCAGCAGGCCGCCGAGATTCGAGGTGAAGTTCAGCACTTTGGCATGTGCAGTCGATTTCGCCAGGTTGTAGCCGCACAGCGTGACGAACGCCAGCGCATAAAACGATCCCGCCCCCGGCCCGAAGAAGCCATCATAGAAACCAACGCAGCCCCCGGCGACCAGCGCAAACGGCAGGCCGTGCAGGCGACGGTGGCGATCCTCTTCGCCGATGCGCGGCATCAGCAGGAAGTACAGGCCAATGGTAATCACCAGCAGCGGCAGCAGCTGGCGCAGAATATCACCCTTAACGTGCTGCACCAGCAGCGCGCCGCAGATCGACCCTAAAAAGGTCAGGGCGATATTCAGCTTCTGCTCGCGCAGATCCACCGCCTTGCGGCGAATAAAATAGAGACTGGCGGAGAACGATCCGCCAACTGACTGTAGCTTGTTGGTAGCCAGCGCCTGCGCCGGGGAAAGCCCGGCGGCCAGCAGCGCCGGAACGGTCAGTAACCCACCGCCTCCCGCGATTGAGTCAATAAAACCGGCAAGTAATGCCACCAGAAACAGTACCCCCAGTAACCACGGGGCAACGGCAAACCACTCCATCTGAGTTCCTTAAATCCTGAATGTAACGGCGATCAGAGCAAATGCCGATCCAGCAGCGCCTGACAGGCCTGCGGCAGTGGAGGCGGCTCGCGTTTGACCGGCGGAGTTGTTCCCGGTTTTGGCGGGGCAAACCAGCTTTGCAGCTCGGCTCCGCAGCCATCGCCAGCAGGCGGCAGCAGCTGATCCTCACACTGCAGGCTGCCCGCCGGGCAGCGGAGGCGTACGTGCATATGCGCCCGGTGCTGGAACCACGGACGCACCTTGCGCAGCCAGTCACGGTCGGCACCGGCATCGGCACACAGCTGCTTTTTGATCGCCGGATTGACGAAGATACGCGTCACGTTATTATCCTTCGCCGCCAGCTTGATCAGGCTGTCGATTTGCGGCTGCCAGTGACGGGCAACGACGTTTTTACCGTCGGCGCTGACCAGATCCAGCGGCTGCGGCTTCAGCAACATTTGCTGAGACCAGCGCTGCTTCGGCAGCTGTAGCCAGATATCCACGTCCAGACCGGACTGGTGACTGGCATGGCCGCTGTTGAAGCGCCCGCCGGCCGCCATGCCCATATCCCCCACCAGCACTTCGCCCAGACCCAACTGGGTGGTGCGGGTGCTGAGGCGCTGAATAAAGGCAATCAGATCGGGATGACCAAAATAACGACGCTGATCGGTGCGCATCACCTGATAGCCAGGTGCTTCCAGCGGCAGCGCCTGAGCGCCGATAATACAGCCGTTAGAGAACGCGCCAATCGACTGCGGTGCTCCGCTTATCGGTTGACGGATGGTCTGCCAGGGCGTTGCGGCCTGAGAGGCCACGGAGATCAGCAGAGCACACAGCAGAAGCAGCGTCTTTTTCATCGTCGTTACCAGCGTGGGATATCGGTGTGAACATCGGCGTTCTGCGCGCGATGGCGCAGCAGGTGGTCCATCAGCACAATCGCCATCATCGCTTCGGCAATCGGCACCGCACGAATGCCCACGCAGGGATCGTGGCGACCCTTGGTGATCATCTCTACTTCTTCACCGCTGCGGGTGATGGTCTGACCCGGTACGGTAATGCTGGAAGTCGGCTTCATCGCCAGGTGCGCAATAATCGTCTGGCCGCTGCTGATGCCGCCGAGAATACCGCCCGCGTGGTTGCTCTGGAAACCGTTAGCACGGATTTCATCACGGTGCTGGCTGCCGCGCTGGTTAACCACCGCGAAACCGTCACCGATTTCAATGCCCTTCACCGCGTTGATGCTCATCAGCGCGTGTGCCAGGTCGGCGTCCAGGCGATCGAAAACCGGCTCGCCGAGGCCCACCGGAACGCGCTCCGCCATGACCGACACTTTTGCGCCTATCGAGTCGCCCTCTTTTTTCAGGCCGCGCATCAGTTCATCCAGCGCTTCGATTTTGTCCGGGTCCGGGCAGAAGAACGGGTTCTGTTCAACCTGATCCCAGTCCTTCAGCTCGCAGGCCACGTCGCCGATCTGCGCCAGGTAACCGCGCACTTTAATACCGTGCTTCATTTCCAGGTATTTTTTAGCAATTGCTCCCGCCGCGACGCGCATGGCGGTTTCACGGGCGGATGAACGGCCCCCGCCGCGATAGTCGCGGAAGCCGTATTTTTGATCGTAGGTGTAATCGGCATGGCCAGGACGGAACAGATCTTTGATCGTGCCGTAATCCTGTGAACGCTGGTCAGTGTTTTCGATCAGCAGGCCGATGCTGGTACCGGTGGTGCGGCCTTCAAACACGCCGGAAAGGATTTTGACCCGATCCGGTTCGCGGCGCTGGGTGGTATAGCGCGAGGTGCCAGGGCGGCGACGGTCGAGGTCGTGCTGCAAATCGGCTTCGGTCAGTGGAATGCCCGGCGGAACGCCGTCAACGATACAGCCGAGGGCGATACCGTGTGATTCGCCAAACGTCGTTACCCGAAATACTTGTCCAATGGTATTACCCGCCATGCTGGCTCCTCGCTCTGTTTTTCTAATTAGTCTTTGTAAATTTTGAAGTGATGCTGAGCATCGATAATCTGTTGTTTAGTCAGCATAAACACGCCGTCACCGCCGTTATCGAACTCCAGCCAGGTGAAGGGAACATCCGGGTACTGTTCAATCATGTGCACCATGCTGTTGCCCACTTCGCAAATCAGCACGCCGTTATCGCTTAGATAGTTTGGCGCACAGGCCAGAATGCGGCGCACCAGCTTCAGGCCGTCGCGCCCTGCGGCCAGGCCCAGCTCCGGTTCATGGCGATATTCATCAGGCAGATCGTCCATATCGTCCGCATCGACGTAAGGCGGATTGGTGACGATCAGATCGTATTGCGTTTCCGGCAGTCCGCGGAACAGATCGGCGCGGATCGGCGTAACGTGCTGGTCAAGACCATGAGCGCTGATATTCTGCTCGGTTACCGCCAGCGCATCGGTTGAGATGTCTACCGCATCCACTTCCGCTTCCGGGAAGGCGTAGGCACAGGCAATGGCGATACAGCCGCTGCCGGTGCACATATCCAGAATGTGGCGCGGCTCATCGTTGATGATGCCGGAGAAACGGTTGTTGATCAGCTCACCCACCGGCGAACGCGGCACCAGCACCCGCTCATCAACGTAAAATTCATGGCCGCAGAACCAGGCTTTATTGGTCAGATAGGCCACCGGAATGCGCTCGTTAACGCGGCGAATCACCCGCTCAACGATGCGGTGACGCTCGCTGGAGGTCAGACGCGCGGTGCGCATATCTTCCGGGATATCCAGCGGCAGGTAGAGCGTTGGCAGCACCAGCTGAACGGCTTCGTCCCAGGGATTGTCGGTGCCGTGGCCGTACCAGATATCAGCAGCAGAAAAGCGGCTGACCGACCAGCGCAACATATCCTGAATGGTGTGCAGTTCATTCACTGCTTCATCGACGAAAATTTTGTCCAAAGTGCCCTCCGCAGGCCGTTCGTTAAACCCGGGCGCTAGTTTGCCACGAAGACGCAGATAATTCAGCGCGAGGGGGTGAAAAAGCTGAGATTTGTTTAGTCCCCGACGGAAGAAAAGGTAGACTAGCGGCTGAAAACCGTATGATGATGCTGAATGCTGGCCTGATGCCCGCGCTATTCTGAGAACAAGCAGTGAGTTGAGATGAGTAAAAAAGAGAAACTGAGCGAGGAGGACAAGGCGCTGTTTCGCGGGCTGATGAGCGGGACGCGTAAGCTGGCGCAGGACACCATTGTGCACAAACCGCCGCGTAAAAAAATCAGCGAAGTGCCGCAAAAACGCCTGCTGTCCGAGCAGATGGATGCAAGCCACTACTTTTCCGATGAATTCCAGCCGTTGCTGGCCAACGAAGGGCCGGTTCGCTATGTGCGATCCGACGTCAGCCACTACGAGTTAAAAAAACTGCGGCGCGGCGACTATACGCCGGAGATTTTTCTCGATCTGCACGGTTTGACCCAGCAGCAGGCCAAGCAGGAGCTCGGTGCGCTGATTGCCGCCTGTCGGCGCGAGCATATTTTTTGCGCCAGCGTGATGCACGGTCACGGCAAACATATTCTGAAGCAGCAGACGCCGCTGTGGCTGGCCCAGCATCCGTGGGTCACGGCGTTTCATCAGGCACCCAAGCTGTTCGGTAGCGATGCGGCCCTGCTGGTGCTGATTGAAGTGGAAGAGTGGGCGCCGCCGGAACTGCCGTAAAGGCCTCAGCTCTTACGCAAGACGTCGGGACTAAAAAGGTGGTCGGTACAAGATGGGCCGACCGCAGAACGAGGCCGACCCCGGAGCCAGAGGTTAGATCGCTTTAGCGAGTTTGGCCGGTGAAACCTGCCACTCAAGTTTGCCCAGGGCGCTTTCCAGATCGAAATCGACGCAGGCAATGGCTGAAGTGGAAAACATCGGCGGCGCTTCCTGTGGGCACAGTTCTGAAACCAGATACCCCACCAGCGGCAGGTGCGAAATCACCAGCACCGATTTTACGCCTTTATCAGCCAGCACCTGCAGGTAGCACGCCACCTGGGCGGGATCGCCACCGGGCGTCAGTTCCGGCAACACCTCCTCACCAGCCGGCAACGCCAGCGCTTCACGCACGGTGTTAAGGGTCTGCTTTGCACGCAGGTAAGGACTCACCAGCACACGTTCGATATCCACAGACTGACCGTTAAGCCAGGCCGCCATTTGACGGGACTCATCACAGCCGCAGTGGGTCAGAGGTCTTACTGAATCACTGGCTGCATCCAGAGCCGCATCACCGTGACGCATTATAAAAACTTGCATATAGCACCGCTGTTGTTAAACAAAAACGCCGGAGGTACAACGCCACCGACTCTTCATTCAGAGAATGAACGGTGTGTTGTACCTAATGCCTTTAGTATAGTCAACCGATTGTTTACTTAGTGAGCGACCGGTATAACACCCCGACAGAGCAACCTACTTACTGGTCAGAATTAACTCGCTGAATCGCCGCCGCTATCCAGCGTAACATCCTGTCCGTAGAAGGTTTTCTGTTCTTCCATCATTTTTTTCAGCCGTTCGCAGGGCGCGAAGCGAGAGCCAAAACGCTGCCCCAGCTGCTCAAGGGTGTTGACCACCTGAGTGATGCCCATTCGGTCCATATAGCGGAACGGCCCACCGAGAAACGGTGGGAAACCAATGCCAAATACCGCACCGATATCGCCATCCCGCGGGCTGCGCACCACCTGCTCATCCAGTGTGCGGGCAGCCTCGTTCAGCATCATCATCACACAACGCGTAGCAATATCTTGTGCGCTAAGACAAGGTTTTGGCGACAGCTTCAGCAGACGATAGATCTCCGCATCGGCCTTTTTCTTCCCGCCCGGGCGTTTGCCGTAAACATAAAAACCCCGGCCATTCTTACGGCCCTTACGGTTGTCACTCAGCACCGCGCCCAGCGCCGAAGGCAGCGCGAAGCGTTCGCCCCAGGCTTTTTCCAGTACCGGCATAATATGCGTGCCGACATCAATGCCGACTTCATCCAGCAGCTGCACGGGGCCAACGGGGAAGCCAAACTGCACCAGCGCATCGTCTATTGCTTCTATCGGTTCCCCGGCCAGAAGGCAGTGCATCGCCTCAATCACGTAGGGAGCAAGGATACGGTTAACGTAAAAACCGGCTTTATCCGCCACCACGATCGCCGTCTTGCCCTGTTTTTTCGCCAGCGCCACCGCCGTTGCTACGGTCACATCGCTACTACCCGCGTGCGGGATGACCTCAACCAGCGGCATTTTTTCCGGCGGGCTGAAATAGTGCAGGCCGATGACGTTTTCCGGCCGTTGCGCCTCGGCGGCGATATCGGCAATCGGTAGCGAAGAGGTATTGGAGGCAAAGATCGTCTGCCGCCCACAGTGGGCTTCGACTTCCGCCACCATTTTTTGCTTGAGCGCCAGATCTTCAAACACCGCTTCAATAATCACATCGCGCTGGCTGAAGCCTTGATAATCCGTGCCGCCGGTAATCAGCGCCATCTGCTGCTGTCGCCCGGCTTCCGTCAGGTGCCGACGTTTCACCGCTTTGCTTAATACCTGCCAGCTGGTTTTCAGCGCGTGGTTGATGCCCTGCGCATTAATATCCTTGATGCGTACCGGCAGCCCGGCGCGCGTGGCGGTCACGCAGGCAATACCGCCGCCCATCAATCCCCCACCCAGTACGCCAATGCTGCGCAGCGTACGCGCTTCAACCTTCGCTCCCGTCTCTTTTTTCAGCGCGGTGGTGGCAAAAAACAGCCCACGTAGTGCCGCCGATTCCGGCGTCATCGCCAGCTCGCCAAAAGCTCTGGCTTCCGCTTCGTAGCCGCTGCTGCTGCCCTGTTCCAGCCCCTGGCGCACTACCGTCAGAATTTTATCCACTGCCGGATAGTTGCCGTGAGTCTTCGCCTGCGCACGGCGTTTCGCCATGTTAAACAGCAGCGCCCTGCCCGCCGGTCCGCTCAGCAGCCGCTCGCGCAGCGGCAGCGGTTTCCTCGCCTCGCGCGCTTTCAGCACGGTCTTTACCGCCGTTTCCAGCAGGATAGCGTGCGGCACGGCCTCATCCACCAGCCCGCATTTCAATGCCTGCCGCGGGCGCAGAGTTTTCCCTGACAGAATCATATCCAGCGCCACCGAAGCACCGATTAACCGCGGCAGGCGCTGTGTGCCGCCGGAACCCGGTAGCAATCCCAGCTGCACCTCCGGTAATCCCAGCCGAGTTTTATCATCCAGCGTGCAGACGCGGTGGTGGCAGGCGAGCGCCAGCTCAAGACCGCCACCGAGGCAGGCCCCGTGGATCGCCGCGACCACCGGTACCGGCAATCCTGCAATTTCGGCCATCACCTTCTGCCCCTGCTGCGCCAGCTTTTCCGCCTGCTGCACACTGTCGCACGCGGCAATCATCGCGATGTCCGCACCGGCAATAAACGAGTCCGCCTTGCCGGAGACGATCACCAATCCGGCCAGCTGCGGATTGGCGCAGGCGCGCTTGAGTACGCTGCGGATTTCTACGGCAAACTCCGCCTTGAGGGTATTCATCTTCTCGCCCGGCACGTCGATGGTAATCACCCCGACGTTATCCAGCCGCATCGTCAGAGTAAATGCTGATGACTGTTCCATTATTCCGCCTCCAGAACCATTGCCGCGCCAAGACCACCCGCCGCGCAGGCGGTCACCAGCCCCAGACCGCCACCACGACGCCGCAGCTCGTTCAACGTCTGGGTGATCATCCTTGCTCCGGTCGCCGCAAACGGATGGCCATAGGCGATGGACCCGCCCAGCACGTTAAAGATCTCTTCATTGACTTCGCCCAGCGCGTGCGGGCGATTCAGCACATCGCGGGCGAAGCGCTCGTCGGCGAACATTTTAAGATTGGCGAGGGTCTGCGCAGCAAACGCCTCGTGCATATCGATCAGCGTCAGATCGCTGAGGGTGATACCCGCTCGCTCCAGCGCCAGCGGCGAGGACCACGCCGGTCCCAGCAGCATATCTTCACGAACGCCAATGGCGGTGAAGGCATAGCTACGCAGATAGCCCAGCGGGGTGATGCCGAGTTCACGCGCGCGGGATTCGGTCATCAGGATCACCGCCGCCGCGCCGTCGGTGAGCGGCGTGCTATTGGCGGCGGTCACTGTGCCGTGGCGGCGATCGAACGCCGGCCGCAGGCGGGCATAGTCTTCCGGCTTTGAGTCAGGGCGAACATTGTTGTCCTGTTCCAGCGCGGCCTGCCACGGGGGTGTAAAGGCGGTCATCACCTCCTGATTCAGCAGCCCCTGCTGCCAGGCGCGCGCCGCGCGCTGGTGCGAACGGTGCGCCAGCGCGTCCTGCTGCCCGCGACTGATACCGTAGCTTTTTGCCATCTGCTCTGCGGTATCACCCATGCGCAGCCCGGTGGAATATTCGGCTACCGCCGGCGGCACCGGCAGTAAATCGCGCGGGCGCAGCTGGCTGAACAGCTTGAGTTTTTGCGACAGGGTACGCGCCTTGTTGAGATCGACCAGCGTTCTTGCCAGTTTGCGGCTGACGCCAATCGGCAATACGGAAGAGGAGTCGGCACCGCCGGCGATCCCCACCTGAATACTGCCCGCCATCAGGCTTTCCGCCACGTTTGCCACCGCCTGAAAGCTGGTGGCGCAGGCGCGGCTGACGCTGTAGGCATCGGTGTGAATGTTCATGCCGCTGGCCAGTACGATTTCACGGGCAATGTTCGGCGCTTCCGGCATCTGCACCACCTGGCCAAAGACCAGCTGATCGATGATGTCGGCGGGAATGTCGCTGCGGGCCAGCAGTTCACTGACCACCATTCTGCCCAGCTCCAGCGCCGGGATGCCGTGGAAGGCCGTCGCCTGCTTAGCAAATGGGGTGCGCAGCCCGTGGGTAATGGCGATGCGGTCGCCCTGGCGCGTCAGCAAAGGTAGCGCTTTGCTCATTATTATCACCTGTTTCGTGTCGATGGACGGCATCACTGCCAAAGAGGTCTGACCTCCTCAGTGTTAACCAGAATAGGATGGGGCGCTACGGTGGGAAGAAAAAAATGCGAGAGCAAACACGGTTTAAGGGGAGCATGGCCGCTCCCCATAGCCTGTCAGCACAGGCAAGAGCGTGGTTTAGCGCAGACCAAGCTGGAATATCAACGTTTCGGCCTGGCAGCTAAAGGTAAAGCTACAGTCGAGCACCACGCCTTCCGGCGTTTCGGTAAACGTACCCTCGATCACGCAGGGATCGGACTCAACCTCACGCGCTTTCGTTGTCAGCGATGTCAGCATCGCTTCGGCTTCACTGCGGTTGGCAAAAGTACGATTGTAAGCCGCGGTGCAGTCGGTGTTATCCATCACGGTGCCCACATCAACGCAGCAACAGGCTGCCGTTTCGCTGGCGCTGCAGCGGTTAATTGCGTCGGTCATTTCATCCTCCGGCATGCCGCAACAGGAACGCGGCAGGTTAATTTAAGACTAAATCCATTTTACGCCTGACGCTTTTCCCGCTCCAGTAGACGCGCGAAATGAGTCCGTGAAGTGATGAAAATCACACTATTAATTGATCCACCGCAATCAGCGGCGTGGTTCGAAATTTCTACCTGTAAGTTTTTGTTAGGCAGATCTCTTTTCTTGCATCATTTTGGAAATAAGTCGAAAACATTATTGCAACACCTGTACAGGTCGGACCTATACTTGGGCCACTGGTCTGATTTGTTGCCCGTCAGTCAGTCCCTACAATCCGCGATCCCTTGTTACCTCAGGTAACAGAGTTTAATAAAATCTAATGAGGTTGTGGTTATGAACCATAAAAACCTGTTTACGAAATCTACCCTTGCCGTGGCAGTGGCCCTTGTTTCTTCAAATGTGTTTGCGGCTGGCTTTCAACTGAATGAATTTTCCTCTATTGGCTTAGGCCGTGCTTACTCCGGTGAAGGTGCGATGGGCGATACCGCCGCGTCCGCCAGCCGTAACCCTGCAACTATGGCGCTGATGGATCGCCCGATGTTCTCCGTCGGCGCGGTGTTTATCGATCCCGGTGTTGATATCGACGGCCAGTCCGCCAGCGGTAACAGCCTGGATGCCAGCAATATCGCCCCTACCGCCTGGGTGCCGAATATTCACTATGTGCAACCGCTGAACGATCAGTGGTGGTTAGGGGCCAGCGCGACCTCTAACTACGGTCTGGCTACCGAGTTCAACGACAGCTATACAGCAGGTCCGTACGCCGGTAAAACCGACCTGACTACCATGAACTTTAACCTCAGCACCGCCTACCGCCTGAATCAGCACTTCAGCTTCGGCGTAGGTTTTGATGCGGTTTATGCACGTGCCAAAATTGAGCGCTACGCCGGTGAATCCCTTGGATCGCTGGGTATTCCGGCAAACACCCAGATTGCCCATCTGAAAGGTGATGAGTGGGGCTACGGCTGGAACGCCGGTATTCTGTACGAAGTGGATGACAACAACCGCTTCGGCCTGACCTATCGTTCAGAAGTGAAGATCGATTTTGAGGGCGACTACCGCAGCAGCCTGCCAAGTTCGATTAACCCGCTGAATCAGGCAATGGGCCTGGGCCTGCCGTTTGGTACCGACGGTAATACTATTCCTGGTGCACTGACGCTGAATCTGCCGGAAATGTGGGAAGTGTCCGGCTTCCATAAAGTGGCGCCACAGTGGGCGGTGCACTACAGCCTGGCCTACACCAGCTGGAGCCAGTTCCAGGAGCTGAAAGCCACCGGCAACAACGGCCAGCAGCTGTTCTACAAAGATGAGAGTTTTAGAGATGCTTACCGCATCGCGCTGGGTACCACCTACTATCATGACGATCACTGGACATTCCGTACCGGTATCGCCTTCGATGACAGCCCGGTTCCGGCACAGACCCGCTCGATTTCTATTCCCGATCAGGACCGTCTGTGGCTGAGCGCCGGTACATCTTATGCCTTCAATGAAGATGCCTCGGTTGACGTCGGCGTTTCCTATATGCACGGCCAGCACGTGACGGTGAAAGAAGGTCCTTATACCTTTAACTCTACCGGTAAAGCGTGGCTGTACGGCGCAAGCTTTAACTACAAGTTCTGATTACCATTCAGCATGAAAAAAGGCCCGCTGGTTTTCCGGCGGGCCTTTTACTATGCAGTGCGAAAACGGTTATGCGGCGCGAGAATTATGGCGCATCAATATCGTTAAGTTCGTCTTTAATCGCCGCTGCATTCGGATTTTCCTGCGGGATCAGCTTGCCGTCGCTGGCAAGGAAATCATGATGCTGGAAGTAAGCCGAACGCATAAAGGCATAAGGATCTTTCGAATTGCTCAGAATGGAGTCGGAATCCAGCAGCTGCGCACGGGTCTCAATGCCTTCCAGAGCCCATTTACCGGCGGACATCCACCATGTCAGCCATGACAGCGGTGGATAGAGATCGTCAACAATGCCACCGACATCCTCACGAGGCGTAAAGCCGCCGTAGCCCGGTACAACCACATATGTGCCGTAACCCACGCCGTAATGGCCCAACGTGCTACCGAAGGCCCGCGGCTCTTCTTTCGCCAGTTTCGGGTTAGCCATGCTGGCCACATCAATCAGACCGCCCATCCCCAACAGGGTGTTCAGGAAGAAACGGTTAAAGTGGATCATCGCCTTATACGGGTTGCCCTCAACGAAGTAGTTGATCATCGAGGCCGGTTCATCAAGGTTACTGAAGAAGTTACCCAGGCCGTTTCGCGCCGGCACCGGCACGTAGTCGCGCCATGCTACCGCAACGGGCCGCAGGACGTACGGGTCCAGCACGTTGTAGTTAAAGTTGAACATTGACCGGTTGAAGCCTTCCAGCGGATCGGAACGTCCCTGAGGATCATCGGCGTTCTTAGAGCTGGCACAGCCCACCATCATTACGCTTGCCAGCACTAAGCCCGTCAGGCGATAGTTCATTTTTTTCTCCCTGTACTGGTTTATGGATTATCGCCTGCCACCTGCTGATCGATTGTGACCGCAAGCTGCTGTTGACCGTTGAATGGCGTAACCTCACTCAGCCCGAACCAGTCACCGGGTTGAGGATTGGCGCTGCCGTCGCGCGAAATACGTACGCGAACCCGCACCTGATGCAGCGCTGATAGCAAGCGCTCCGGCATCATTGCGTTACTGTCATCCAGCGTGAGCGATAGAGGAAAATGGCTCAGCGGCAACTGTTTCACCGCAACGGGAACTGGAGTGGTTCCGTCAGAAACAGAAATATACAACACTCCACCTTCCGGTAACATTTTTTCTGCCTCCGACGACAAATTTACCTGAATCGCCAGATGGCTGCTTTGCTGACCCGATGCGCTTCTGGCCTGCTCAATACTGCGGCGAATGACCTCAACACGCGCATCTTTAGCCGGTAAAAGCGCCAACATCTTATCCCAGGCTTCGATGGCTGCGGTGTAATCCTGCTGGCCAAAGGCATTAAATGCCAATAACCCCAGCAGGCGCAGATTGTTACCGTCGTGTTTCAGCATATCACGCAGCATCGTCTCTGCCTGGCGGTTGTCCTGCGGATCGTCGGAACGCGTCAGAACCTCGGCGTAGCTCAGCCTGACTTCGGGATTATCCGGTGCCAGCTGCAGGGCACGGGCGAAAGACTGCGTGGCGATGGCGGCATTGTTAAGCACCATACCCAGCCGCCCGAGCATCATCCAGTCGTGCAGATTATGCGGTTCCTGCTGCAGCTCGCTGCGAATCCCCAGAGCAAGTTGCGCCAGCTGTTCCCTGTTCAGCGGCGCGGCCTGCGGGTCCATCACCTGCCTGCGCAGCACGGGCAGATCGCTTTTTACCTGCAGCCAGGCCAGCACCTGCGACAGACCGCCGGTTTTCAGATAAAACCCCACGCTGATCACCGCCAGCAGCACGCCACCGGGAAGCAGAGCCCAGAGGCTAAGTGAACGGGCGGGCGGCGGCTTTGTCAGGACACGGTTCCGGCTGGCAGGATCTAATTGAGTGGGCGACATAAGCCCGTCATCCGCCAGGCCTGACGCGCCCGGCAGGGACAACGTTAGCGCGAACCCCGGCGCCTGGCTTTCGGCATTCGGCTCCAGCTGACCAACGTCGTAACAGTGTCTGTCTCCCACGCGTTGACTCGCGGTTCCGGTTCCTGCTTCGGCTTCATCTGCACTTAAACGCTGCCTGCCGCGCAGCACAATAATCAGCGCCCCCATGGCAACAAAGAGCGCCGGCCCCGCCCACAGAATGAGCGTGGAGAGCTGTACCGGCGGCTGATACGAAACAAAGTTACCGTAGCGGTCGATCATCCACACCTTAATCTGCTCCGGGGTATGCCCCTGCCGCAGCAGTTCGTAGACTTTAAGGCGCATATCCGCCGCGATGATCGAGTTAGAGTCGGCGATGCTGTTATTCTGGCATTTGGGACAACGCAGTGATTCAGTCAGGTGGCGGTACTGCTGCTCCTGGTTGACTGAATCAAACTGATAAGTATCGATGCTGTCCGCCAGCGCACTGGCACTCAACAGCATCAGTGCCAGCGCAATCAGAAATGGCTTCACTGACCGCCCTCCCGGCTGTACTGCTGCCAGAGCGGCTTCAGTTCATCCCGCCAGACCTGTTCGTTCATATCCCCGGCGTGGCGATAGCGGATAATCCCCCTGCCATCGATCAGAAACGTTTCCGGTGCGCCATACACGCCCAGATCCAGCCCCAGCATACCGTCACCGTCATACAGACTCAGGGTGTAGGGATTTCCAAGGGTATTCAGCCAGTTCATCGCCTTCAGGCGATCGTCCTTATAGTTCAGCCCCACCACACGCACTCCCTGCGCTGCCAGCGTATTTAAATATTGATGTTCCGCCCTGCAGGTCGGGCACCAGGTCGCCCAGACGTTTAGCAGAAGCGGCTGACCGGTCAACAGCACCGATCTGTCGTACACTTTCCCCGGCAGTTCCAGAGACTCCAGCCGGAATTCCGGCACCGGTTTACCCACCAGCGCGGATTCAAGACGGGTGGGATCGTCGCCGCTGGCGTTGCGGCTTAACTGCCACAGCAGCGCGCCCGCCAGCAGCAGAAACAGGAACAGTGGGATAAACAGTATTTTCCTGCTCATACCGCCTCCGGCGCTTTTTTGCGCGAACGGTAGCGGGGGTCCAGCAGGCACAGCACGCCACCTGCGGCCATCAGCAGGCCACCAAACCAGATCCAGCGCACAAAAGGTTTGTAATAAATACGTACCGCCCAGGTATTTCCCTCCAGCTCTTCCCCCAGCGCGGCATAAAGATCGCGGGTGAAACCGCCATCAATCGCGGCTTCAGTCATCATCATGCGGGCCACGCTGTAATAGCGTTTTTCCGCATACAGCGTCGCTTCCCGCTCGCCGTTGCGGGTAACATCGATAATGCCAACGCCGCCAGAATAGTTCGGGCCCTGCAGGCTGTGTAGCGCGCGAAATGTGAAATGATAATTATGGATATCCACCGACTCTCCCGCCTTCATCCTGACGTCACGCTCCACGCTGTAGTTCTGGCTGAAGGCGATGCCTATCACCGTGATCGCCACACCGAGATGTCCAAACACCATGCCCCAGTGACTGCGCGACAGATGCAGCAGTCCCCTGAAGAAACCATGGCGATGGGCTGCGCGCTCGTGCAGCTCCATCAGCGTCAGAACAATCACCCAGATCGCCATCAGCAGGCCAACGACGGTCATCGCCTCAATCCGGTCCTGCATCAGCCACGGCAGCAGAATCGACAGCACGCAGGTCGTCAACGCGGCAACAAGCAGCCTTTTCCACAGCGTTTTCGGATTGTCACGCCGCCAGCGCACCAGCGGCCCAATACCCAGCATCAGCGCCAGTGGCGCCATCAGCCAGGTAAACAGCGTATTAAAGAAAGGCTCGCCGATGGAGATACTGCCCAGCCCCAACTGCTTATGCACCAGCGGCAGCATGGTACCCAGTAGCACCACCAGCATGGCGGCGATCAGCAGCACGTTATTACCCAGCAGAAACGATTCGCGCGACCAGAGTTCGTTTTGCACTCTGCCTCGCATCCGCCCACCCTTGATGGCATACAGCAGCAGCGAACCGCCGATGGCAATCACCAGGAAGGCGAGGATAAACATACCGCGTGCCGGATCGGAAGCGAAGGAGTGCACCGAAACCAACACGCCGGAGCGCACAAGGAACGTCCCCAGCAGGCTGAGCGAAAAGGCAGCAATCGCCAACAGTATCGTCCACGCCTTAAATGCGCCGCGCTTTTCGGTTACCGCCAGCGAATGCAGCAGCGCCGTTCCGGCCAGCCACGGCATCAGCGAGGCGTTTTCTACCGGGTCCCAGAACCACCAGCCTCCCCAGCCCAGCTCGTAATAGGCCCAGGCCGATCCCAGCACGATGCCGATGGTCAGAAATACCCAGGCGGCGAGGGTCCACGTTCGCGACCAGCGGGCCCACGCTGTATCCAGCCGACCGGCCAGCAGCGACGCGATGGCAAACGCGAAGGCCACCGAGAAGCCCACGTAGCCCATATACAGCAGCGGCGGATGGAAGATCAGCCCGATATCCTGCAGCATCGGGTTCAGATCGTTACCGTCAATCGGCAGGTCCGGCAGCGTGCGGATAAACGGGTTAGAGGTCAGGATAATAAACGTCAGAAACGCCAGATTGATCATCCCCATCACTGCCAGTACTCGGGCGATAGCCTCCTGCGGCATGCTGCGGCTAAACAGAGCGACCGCCAGCGTCCAGCCGCTAAGCAGCAGCACCCACAGCAGCAGCGATCCCTCATGCGCTCCCCAGGTCGCCGCTACGCGATACCAGACCGGCAGCAGGCTGTTGGAGTTAGCCGCCACGTATGCCACGCTGAAATCGTTGACCACAAAGGCATGTACCAGAATCAGAAAAGCACCGGCAACGCAGGCAAACAGCGCACCGGCCAAAGGCCGCGCCAGCGACATCAGGCGCGCCTCCCGGCGGGCAACGCCCCATAGCGGATAGATAATCAGCAACAGGGAGACGCCCAGCGCCAGGCACAGCAGGAAACTGCCGATTTCCGGGATCATGGCTGGCCTCCCTGGCGCGTAGCAGAAACAGAGGGCAGGTGATTTTTCTTCATCGCTTCGGTAATCTCCGGCGGCGTATATTTCTCATCGTGCTTCGCCAGCACCTCTTTCGCCAGCACGTGGCGGCTGTTCTCCAGCACGCCCTGTGCCACCACGCCCTGCCCCTCACGGAACAGATCCGGCAAAATGCCCTCATAGCTGACGTTAATCACTCCGCTGTTGTCATACAGCTGGAACGATACTTTTAGCGTATGGGGATCGCGCTTCACGCTACCCGGCATCACCATGCCGCCAACCCGCAGCCGCTGGCCCGGTTCAGGTTTCAGCTGCGCTTCCCCTTTGCCGTAGATAATTTCACTGGGGGTATAGAACAGGTCGATATTGGCGCGCAGCGCGTACATCACCAGCGCCGTGGCAATGCCAAGACCGGCGAGCACCACCAGCGTCAGGATCAGGCGGCTTTTACGACGTTGATTCATGATGGTTCCCCTGTCGATGCGGGGCGGTTTTTATTGCTTTTTGCCGCACGAATACGTTCTTCACGTGCTTCACGCTGGCGGATCGCCGTCAGCAGGCGATGATGCTGAATCGCGGTATTGAGGATCAGGGCACCGAGGCTCAGCAGCGCGCAGGCCACCGCCAGCCAGACATAGCTGGCATAGCCGCCCATGGCGAAGAAGTCCTGCCAGTTGGAGAATGCCGGGATCATACTCTGCGTCCTCCTTTCATCGCGATCGCTACGGCCCACGGCCGGTGGCTTTCACTCAACAGCAGAAGGTTGCGCAGACGCATCAGCGTGAGAGTGACAAAGACCAGCAGCATACCGAGAATTGACCAGCGCAGCGGCGTGCGCATACTCGGATCGATGGCCTGCTGCATCACGCCGGAAGAGCCCTGATGCAGGGTGTTCCACCAATCGACCGAGTAGTGAATAATCGGCAAATTCACCACACCAACGAGGATCAGCAGCCCGGCGGCTCGCCCACCGGCGCGGCTGCCGTCAAATGCATGCCGCAGAGCGATAGCCCCCATATACAGGAACAGCAGCACCAGCTCTGAAGTCAGTCGCGCATCCCAGATCCACCAGGTGCCCCACATCGGTTTTCCCCACGCCGCGCCGGTAACCAGAGCGATAAAAGTAAATACGGCACCGGTCGGAGCCATAGCAGCGGCAGCGAGATCGGCCGTTTTCCACTGCCACACCAGACCAACAAACGCGGCGACGGCCATAGCGGCGTAGACGCCCATCGACCACATCGCGGCGGGCACATGGATATAAATGATGCGATAACTGTCGCCCTGTTGATAGTCCGCCGGGGCAAAACCGAACCCCCACGCCCACCCCAGCAGCAACGTTATCGCACCGGCGACCGCAAACCAGGGAATAAAACGGCCGCAGATTTGATACAGCCGCTCCGGCTTGCTAAGTTGATGAATCCATTTCAACATAATTAACCTGCTAATAATAAAAGAAAATTCCCCCACCCTTCATCCCGGACACGCCGCGCCATCGTTTAACTTATCCCCCTGTTACTGCACGCTGATCCGCAGCGCGGCGGCGGTGGCAAACGGTGCAAGAGCAGAGCTGACGGCCAGCAGCGCGCCCAGGATCGCCAGATAGCCGCTAATCGGCAGCCCCTGCCCTGCGGCATCCATCGCACTGCTGGCAAAAATCAGTACCGGGATGGCCAGCGGCAGAACCAGCAGGCTTAACAACACGCCGCCGCGCCGCAGTCCGACGGTCAACCCAACGCCGATAGCCCCGAGAAAACTCAGCGTTGGCGTGCCCAACAGCAGGGTTAATGCCATTGCCCGCCAGCTGGCATAATCCAGTGACAACAACAGCGCCGCCAGCGGTGAGAGCAGCAACAGCGGCAGGCCGGTGATCATCCAGTGCGCAGCCACCTTGCCCAGCACGGTCAGCGGCAGCGGCGCGGGCATCAGCAGCAGCTGCTCCAGTGAACCATCAATGAAATCATCGCGAAACAGCCTCTCCAGCGCCAGCAGTGACGATAACAGCGCGGCCACCCACACTATGCCCGGCGCAATTCGCGCCAGCAGCTGAGGTTCCGGCCCGATCCCCAGCGGAAACAGGGTGATGACAATCAAAAAGAACCACAGCGGATTCATCACTTCCGATCCGCTACGGAACGCAATCTGCAGCTCCCGTTTCAGCACGCGCCAGAACATCAGATCACCTCCGGTGGAGTCAGCCGTACGGTGCCGATCCGTTGCATGCCGGTTGGCAGCGGCTGGTGAGTGGTCAGAATTACCGCACCGCCTTCTGCCGTGTGGCGGGTAAACCGTGTCATCAGCGTCTCGACCCCGGATCGATCGATTGCGGTCAGCGGCTCATCGAGTATCCACAACGGGGCCCGGGTCAGCCACAGCCGCGCCAGCGCCACGCGCCGCTGCTGGCCTGCCGACAGCTGTGACGCCGGAACGTCTTCATAACCGGTGAGTTCCACCTGCTCCAGCGCCTGCCACAGCAGCGCCTGCGGGCAATCCGCATGGTAGAAGCGGAGGTTTTCCAGCGGGGTTAAGATCGCCTTCACCCCCGGCTGATGCCCGAGGTACAGCAGGCCGGCATGGTAAGCCTCACGCTGCCGGCAAATACTCTGCTGCTGCCAGAGCACTTCTCCCTCATCTGCCCGACTCAGCCCGGCAAGAATACGCAGCAGAGAGGTTTTCCCCGCACCGTTGTCCCCTTCAATCTGCACAATTTCCCCCGCAGAAACGGTAAAGTTCAGCCCGCTAAACAGCGTTCGATTGTCGCGCATACAGGTCAGATTTCTGGCAGACAGCATGGGAAATTCACACATCAAATACAGGGCGATGGATCATATCACAGGCCTGATGGCTGCCGGGAAGCACACAGGGAAAATATCCATACTAACTCCAGGTTAATTCACTATTACTGCCTCGGTTTACATCTGAAAACGTCGCAGTTAAAGCTTTGTTACTCTTCTGATTAGATGACATCGTACTGTTCCCTGCTTTCTCTTCATCTCCTGCGCCTCTGCCAGATAAAAAACGCCACTACGCTTAACAGAATGTAACCTTACCTCCGGGGGAAATATGACCAATAAGCAAAATGATGGAACCGCTGAAAATGAAGTTGAAAGCGAAGAGAGCGAACAGGGAAAGGAAATTGAAGTCGATGATGAGGTGCTGCCTTCCCGCGCCGCCGCGGTTCACGAGCAGATGCCAGGAGGGGGAAAAGAGCTGGAGCGCGACGGCCTGGCGCTGCTGTTTTCAGCCATCGCCGCCGGGATTTCGATGGGGACTTCACTGATGGCGAAGGGCATTTTCCAGGTTAATCTGCACGACGTGCCGGGCGGTTTTCTGCTGGAGAACCTCGGCTACACCTTCGGCTTTATTATCGTGATTATGGCACGCCAGCAGCTGTTTACCGGGAATACCGTGACGGCGGTGCTGCCGGTAATACATAAGCCGACGCTGGCCGGCAATATCATCGGTGGCACCTTTATTTTTGCCCTGCTCAGCCACGCGCAAATCCGCAACGATATGCGTAACAAAGCCAAAGCCGAGGCGGAAGCAAAGGCGAAGCGCGAGAGGGAAAGGCAGCGCGGCGACACGGCAAATTGATGGTAAAATGCGCAGTCAGTTCGGTAAGTAGTTAATCTGCGGCAGGAATTGCGCTATACTCCCGCCGCTGTCTCCTTAGTTAAATGGATATAACGAGCCCCTCCTAAGGGCTAGTTGCAGGTTCGATTCCTGCAGGGGACACCATTGAGATATTTCACACCACTTCAGTTCATTTCACAACGCCAGCAATACCAAGGCTTTCATCACCCATTACCATTGCACAGCTTTCAATTACCTTCATGACATTACAGCACTCTGATGGTATAAGTGATGGTATCTGCCAGTTCGATATCCAGATACCATCAATTACCTCTTGAGGGATGCCACTTATGGCTATAAATGAGCTTTCACCCAAACAGATTGAGAATGCCAAGCCACAAGATGCCGATTACAAATTAACCGATGGCGGCAGTCTGTACCTGTTGGTCAAAAAGACCGGTGGCAAATACTGGCGCATGAATTATCGCTTTGCTGGTAAGCAGGCGACATTAGCACTGGGCGTGTATCCGGATGTTCCACTGACAACAGCACGTAAACGCAGAGATGAAGCCAGACAGCTTCTTGCCGACGGCAAAGATCCACGTGAAGTAAAAAAAGCTGAAAGCACTGAACCAACGTCGCCGAATTTCGAAGCTATAGCCCGTGAGTGGCACGGTGGAACTATGGGGCATCCTGAGTGGAAAGAGATCACCCGTAATAAGATATTGAGGGAGATGGAAAACCACATCTTTCCTCTCATAGGTAAAAAACCCATCGACAGCTTAAAAACAAGGGATCTGTTACCTTTGCTTATCAGCATGAACGAACAAGGCATCGGTGCTACAACGGGCAGAGTTAAGACAACGATGAGCAGCGTTTTCCGCTATGCAGTGCAACGTGGCATTGTCGAATATAATCCAGCCCATGACCTGAAAGGTGCTTTAACGAGCCCCAAAACTAAGCATCGCCCTGCCCTTGCGTTAGATCGCCTACCAGAGCTGATGGATAAAACTGTAACGTATACGGGCAGACCACTTACCAAGCTCGCTGTGTTACTCTCGCTTCATACGTTTGTCCGTTCGAGTGAACTTCGCCATGCTCGCTGGGATGAGGTAAATTTTGAAACTGCAACATGGACCATCCCTGGGCAGCGAGAGGCCATTGAGGGTGTGAAATTCTCTGAACGCGGCGCAAAAATGGGCGGCGGACACTCTGTTCCGCTGTCCTCTCAAGCAATTGAAGTATTGGAATCGATCAAGAGCATCAGTGGGGAATACACGTTAATTTTTCCCGGTGATAGCAACCCTTATAAACCAATGAGTGAAAATACAGTTAACAAAGCACTTCGTACTATGGGCTATGATACCCAAACTGACGTTTGCCTACATGGCTTCCGGGCAATGGCTTGTTCTGCACTGACTGAATCAGGGTTATGGTCACGGGATGCTGTTGAGCGGCAAATGAGCCACCAGGAACGTAACGAAGTACGGGCGGCGTATGTTCATTTGGCGCAGCACATGCAGGAACGTCGTCGAATGATGCAATGGTGGTCAGACTATCTGGAAGCAAACGCTGATAAACATGTTGCGCCATACGACATGAAGAAATTACGTGTTGTTGGTAGTTAACCAGAAAAACTGAAGCTAGCCCAAACAGGCGAAAAACAGTAACACCTGCTGTCTGCTTCAGTTTTCATCAGGTGCGCACGAAGGTAACTTGATGGATAGCAACGTTTGGAAAGAAAATAGAATTGCGCCTTTAGAATACTGCTCATTCGAAAGAGCTGCTAAGTTGCTCAATTGCGAATGTGAAGACCTAATTCATTGGAATAAAATAGGTGCTATATCAATAGCATTTAAGCCAGAAAATATGGCAGGTTCTTTTTCTGTTCAATTACGTGAACAAATAGATAGCACTGAAATAGAAAAATACAATAAATCTCAATATATCATGCACGATCTTGGAGTTTATGGCTCTCAATTTCTACGCAATTTGGGCGATGTAAATGACAAGGGCTATATTGCATCAATTGATGAATTTCGATTTCATGGAAACATTAGTGACTTATGGATTATAACCAATGGGTCAGTGGATGAAAAAAACAGCATAACCATAACAAAATCATTCAGCACCGGATATAAAACATTAAACCCTGCAAACATTCCAAATAACCTAACCTACGCGTTATTTTTTTACCAAGGAACGAAAGATGTCACCCTTGAGTTAAAAGATCTCCTAATTACGAGGAGCGATATCGAAAAAATATGGACATCGGCTATCTCAGGTAAACCAATGGAGAGTTATTTTACAAGCAAGACGCGTGAAATTAAGGTTATTCCTGTCAGCTCAGTTTCAATAGCACAAACTGACAGACACGAACGCAACCGACAAGAAGTTGAACAGGTTGCCATGAAAGTTCGTGAACATTATCCGGATGAATGCACTAAAAATGGGAAATTACTACTCAATAAATGGGTAAAAGCCACCCTAGCGCGTAAAAATGATTATGGCGGTTTGAAACTTAGATCCGAGAGAAAAATTTCCACAATACTTAGCGGAATAATCAAAGCAGAAAAAGCTACTGAGTAAGCTTACTCGACTGCTGAGTAAACTTACTCAGCATTTCACTCTATCCGGCTGTTATCTACCATCTGCCATGTTGATTACACAAGCGACATAACATGGCAGGTGAAACCTATGATTACACAAATCTATCCCCACTCAGGACACGCTCGCCCACGAGCTACAGCTGACTTTTTAAAAGTTAGCACTGTTACCCTATGGCGCTGGGAAACAAGCAAACCTGATTTCCCGAAATCAATTCGCCTCTCTGAACGCGTCACTGTTTACGATGCAGCAGAGATCCGCGCCTGGCTGGAAGCTAAGAAACATAACTAATCCCCTGGAGTAAAACCATGAAATTAAAAAATTCTGGCTTAATCGCCAGCGGCCAAACTCACGCTAAAAACAGTAGTGCCCTAATTTTCAAACACAGCAAAGGAGCATCCGATGCGTAACATTGATCTCATCCGAGAAGTAGCTCGCATCGCTGCTGGGCAATGGCCTTTTGTGCTGGCAGGTCTAAATATTAACGTTCCAGATTCACCTCGCAGGCACTCTGCTTGCCCGGCATGTGGTGGTAAGGATCGCTTCCGTTTCGATGATGAAGGGCGCGGTAGCTTTATCTGTAACCAGTGCGGCGCAGGGGATGGTTTAGACCTAATTATGAGGGTGAATAACTGCGACACCATAGAGGCTGCAAGAATGGCTGCTGATGTGCTGGGAATTGATTTCCGAACAACAAAATCAGATTCGACAACATCTAGCCAGATACGGACGCTATTGGAGGGAAGTCGCCAGCCAAGTGAGTTGGAGCGCCAGCAGCAGGCGCTAGCAGATACAGCTCAGAGGCGGGCTACGTTCTCCAGCCTATACGCCAGAATGTGTAAAAAGACAGTTATGGGCAAGTCAGACTATCTGATGGTTAAAGGTTTGACCGACATTTCGTTTCCTCTCCTCAACGATGGATCACTACTTATGTCGCTGGTGGATGAATCCGGCACCGTCGTAGCTGCGCAGACCATCTCAGTTAATGGAAAAAAGCGACTGTTGACTGGTTCAGCCAAGCGAGGGGCATATCACGTCATCAACCCACAAGATAAGCCTCAGAAAGTGACCATTGCCGAAGGACTGGCAACATCACTGTCCATTCACTTGATGTGTCCTGATGCACTAGCGGTATGTGCAATCGACGCGGGTAACCTTTTACCTGTTGCAGTAAGCATGCGTAAAAAACACCCACAGGCGCAAATCATCATCGCCGCCGATAACGATCTGCAGAGCGGCAAGAGCAATACAGGAATAGTTTTCGCAGATAAGGCGGCTTGTAAAGTGAATGGTTGGGTATCTATACCTCCGACACACCATAAAGCCGACTGGAACGACTACCACCAACAATACGGACTGGTTGAAGCAAGACTCGCATTCATCAGTTCGATGTACCAGACACAGGAGAAAAGCATGAGATCAAAGCAGCAAGATATTGAGCACAACAATTTTACCGTCAGCGGTGCGGAGTCAGTTTCAGAACTGGGCAACGGAGAGGCACTGACCTCTGAAGAACTACAAGCCCTTAACGAAATTAACCGTTCTTATACGCATGTCACCATTGGAGGTAAACATAGGGTGGTATCACTTAAACCTTGTCAGGTAAATGGAATGACTCATGCATTTGAGGATCTATCTCAATTTCGAAATTATTTCTTCCACACTCCGAAAATTGCGAAAAAGTCCGCCGGATCAGCTTGGCTAAGCTGGCCGGGGAAAAATTACAAACCAGGTGGGGTAGGATTTTATCCTAATGTTAAAAAATGTCCGCCCGATGTATTTAATCTTTTTTCCGGGTTGCCAGTTTCACCTACTGATGGTGACTGCTCCCCCTACACAGAACATCTTAAACATGTTATTTGCGCAGGGGATAGCATTGCATATCAATATCTTTTAGGTTGGCTAGCGCATCTAATTCAAAAACCTGACGAGAAACCGTCGGTAGCTATCGTAATGAAGTCAGTTCCGGGAACCGGTAAAGGAACGACCGTCAAGCCATTGCTTGCAATAATGGGGCAGTATGCGGCCCACATCAACGGAGCCGGGCAAATTGCAGGCCGTTTTAACTCCACAATGGCGAACAAGCTTCTAATATTTGCAGATGAGGTGACGGTGCGCAATCGGGTAGAAGCGGACAGATTAAAGGGAATTATCAGTGAGACATCATTGAACCTTGAGCGTAAGGGGATAGATGCTGAACCTATGCCTAACTTTGCTCGGCTAATATTTGCGAGCAATAGCACGCAGACGTTGGTGGCCGGAATAGGTGAAAGGCGCTACCTGGTCCTGGAACCTGACCCAACAAAAGTGCAGGTCAAAGACTACTTTGACCGTCTTCATAATTGGGTGAATGATGGCGGAGCCGGGAAATTACTTTACCTTTTGCAGCATTATGACTTGCAAGCATTTGACCGTCACCGAGCCCCACAAACCAGCGCATTACGAGAAGAGATATTGCAGGGTTTAACCGGCGTGAATCTGTTTCTTTATACAGAAATAATGAAGGACAGGCCCTTTGGCGGGGCGGCCCGTATACCAGTATCAAGCCTGGTTGAAAAATTTATGAGCTGGTCTCAGGAACAGGGAGATGCACGCCAAGCCGCAGCGGCCAGAACACTAGTAGGGAAAGCAATGGTCGGTATGAAGTTAAAGAGCTCAGGTCGCCGTGGTCGTGGCGACGGTATTGTCTATGAACTTCCCAATAGTGATGCGCTTCAGGAAGCATTCGCGCAGCATATTGGAATGGGTGGATACAACGTTTTTTAAAAGACCTTTTCATAATGAAACCGTATTGTAGCTGTACCACCTGTACTACTCAGAGAAAAATCCTTTTTAATCATTAAAATATGCTGACATAGCTTTTCCATCACCTGTACCAAAGATGTACCAAATTTACCCAAGAAAGTGTTCTTCTGATTGAATTGAAGTAGAAACATCATCGGGGCAATGCAGCTCATCTTAGCTTACGCGCCCCGTATGAGTTGGCGAAAGCTATGTAGAAAAAATCATGGTGGCATATGAGATGCTATACACGAGTGGTAGTGGTGATGTGGAGGTAGAAATATGACATGTACCGTCTGCAAGCCGCGCCACATCTTGATTTCCCCGTATGCGGTACACGTGGTACGGCTTTCCCATTGAAAACCCTGTTTCTCACCTACTTATTTATTCTTGTGAGAAATGAGATTCAGAAGGTGTGTTATTTTTGAATGTCACATCAAATACGATTTTTTCGATATGCTGGAAACCAATACTTTGAGCATTCCAAAGCTGTGATTTCACCTGCTGGCAAAACTCTTTGTCACCCCTTTTGATATCAAAACGTGTCAGATAATAGTTACCGTCACTTTTCGACTCAAAGAATACTTTCACACTACAGGTTAATCCTGCCTGGAGATTATTTTGAGCACTGTTAAAGCTGACCACACTGGTTAATAACTGGCGTGATACCAATAAATTAATATCATCATTCATCTGTTTTTCAGCATGATTTTTGTAGATCCCGTATCCACCTGCGCTTATAGCAGCGGTGGCTGCAGTAATAATGAGAGCTATCACAGTATTTTTCATAGATTAGTCTTTGTAAATTATACGTTCAATTAGAGGATCGCTATCCAATAGAATGAAATTAATTTTTAAAAACATCATATCGTTTATTTCGATCGAAAACCCTATTTTGATATATTGCAACTATCAAATGCAATTTATCGATCGATTAAACAAATCATAAAAACGATCAATATCAGTAATTTGATCGTTTAAAACTATCAATAAAAATCACTGGATCTGACATTTTCGACTCAAAGATGAACCTACAGATTGCATGGTATGAGTTTTGGGAAGTCGCGGGATCGACCATTTCGGCGGGGAGGATATCCATTTGAGTTTTTGAGGATACCTTGGCTACGGTAGGAAGGTCAGTGAAAACCCAGCGTTGTACCACTAGGGGTGTATTAGCAACGCCCCGACGCTGGAACTTCATCATTTAATAAGAAATAACAAACTCGATTTCCTTAAAATCCTATCTGCGCCCACTTACCTTCCCAGCCATTAATGCGCTTTACTGAAATGGAGTGATGAGTTGACTCATCGTTTTGAGCACGATGCCCGCCATGCTTTTCCAGATAGACCTGATGAGCTTCATAGATATCATTCCTGATCCAAGATAATGGCGCGATATAGAAAATATTTGGTTCTCGGCAAAGATCGATAAACACCCAGAATTCATTGTCATTTTTATCCAATGCACATGGGGCACCGTAGTTCGTGGTGGTTTGCCAGGTTCCTGATGTTTTTGCTCTGGTGGTCACTTTGTATGTTTTACCGTTCGGAGCATCAAATTTGATAAAAGACTTGCTGCCCTCTTTCTGGACGGCGACATTCCTAGCTCCAAGGCTCATTAGTTTCTCAAATACCTTTAACTGCCCTAATTCTGCTGTCGTCATACTGCCCCCGAAGTGATTAATAATATTTTCAATAATCACATCAAATTTGAAGTGAATGCACCGCCCCAACAGCAACTACGGGGATTTTAGATACTTAATCTGCTCACCTGTGACACACAATGAAAAGTAGTAAATCTGTGACAGCAGCTCATTAAAAAAAAGCATCATGTGTGGCGCGGTTAAATTAACCGGGCTGCCTTCAACCAGGACAGACGAGCTTGTAATTGTGGAATGAACTCGTTGAGCCAGTACAGCGAAGAAACATATCCCGAAGACATTCCACCACGGCTAAAGCGTTCAACAAAGAAATCGCTGTCACCGACACGGTTAACCAACGATTTTCCGGTTAATACCTGAAACGCTGCCGAAATAATACTCGCTAAATCATCTGTATCGTCTGGTAGGCTCACTAGGCATAAGGCTTGTCGCATCTCTAGCCACAAGAAGAGGTCGCCTCGCAATCCCCACTGAGTGGGGGAAGGTTCAAATAGATCGGATACAGTGGCCCACTCACTCCCCACAAGGCTATCTTCTACTTGAGCAGTACGGCAAATAAGCGGGAAAAATGTTTGCCTGAAAAATGCGGGATTAACTTCAAACGAAAAGCCTTGTGCTGCGCCAAAGTTAATGATTTCTGCGGCACTTATAGCTTGCCCAGTTAATGCAAAAAAGAGGTGGTGTAGTCTGTGTTCAAGCTCATCCACTTTATCTGGGCGAACTTCCACACCTAAAGCAACTATCAGCTTATCGACCAAAATCTGATTTCCGTCATACGCATCAAATAACTGTGGCTCAGCGGCCACCACTTTTCTGATAATTTGCGCAATCGTCACTTTTTGCGGGAAAAGAAGGTATTCCAGATCAGGCCGTTGGTGCTTTTCAACAACAACCTCATAAGCCGTCTGCCGCTTGGTGTTCGTTGTCACACCTCGGTCTGCGCCAAGTATTAGCAATTCGCCAATAACCGATAAATTAGCCCCATGCCATGCAGCCTGATGAAGCGGTGTATAACCTTTCGATTCGCTGGGAATATTAATCAGATGAGGATAATCACGGAGAATCGGTAACAGAGCGTACCATTCGCCCCGGAAGGCGAGCCTCAACACTTTATCGTTAACTGACATCATGCTTACCCTTCTTGTTCAGGCCGTTCCGTATTCCAGTTTGGGAAGTAACGCTTCAACTTCTCAATAGTATGACGCCATCTCGGGGCCGTTGGCCTACACACCGTGTTCTGATTACCGAAGAAGCCGACCTCGCTCACTGCCTCTTGTTCGCTGCGGGTTTCAAGCCATTTAACAGAGACAAAATATTCTGATTTATCGGGATCATCGCCGTTGTCGCGATACCAGGCGCCAAACTTGAGCACGTCCATTGCGAGTTTTTCACCATCGTCAGTGTTAACCATAAAACTGCTGGCCGGTTCAACGGCACTCTGTACCAGCCCTACGCCCACATAACCTGTTTTAGGAATGTTGACCCAGACGCGGTCGCCCGGCTGAAGCTGTTTTAAGGTCTGGCTATACCAGCTTCCACCACCCGCGCTGATAAACCCGTAGCGACGAGCTTCTTCCCAGACTCGGCTTTGCGGATCGCCAAACGAAACGTAAAACTCACCGTTCCAGGGTTCTTTTGCATTAGCACTGGTGGCCGTAGCCTGAGCAGCATTGGTTTGCGTTTCGCTCGGATCGATAAGCCAGGCGCGGCTCAGGAACTGTTCGTCACCATGCTGGAACACTTTGAAGAACAGCACGTTAATTGAGATACCATTCTTACTCAAGTAGTCGACGATACGTTCGGTGGAGGGATCCAGCTCCGCCGCCACGATAATGATTTGATGCGACTGGTTGAGCGACTCTTCTTCCAATTCAGCATTAAAGCGCTGCTTAAATGCTTCCCCCAGATTTCCGCCACCAGAGAATTTTTCGTAAATCTGCGACAATCGATCGGCGGTTAAGTCATCCACCCAGGAGGCGTAATCCAGCGCCTGGGCAACCACTTCACGCGGCGTACGGTCGCGTTTAAGCTCAATCAGGATGAGCGAGGCATCCGGCGCAATCGCCAGCAGATCGATACGCCCTTTATCGAGGGTATTTTCCTGATGCCCGATAATCATCCACTGGTCGGAGAGAATGGTAGGATCGTTTAAAATCATCTTCTCCAGCAGTTGCTCGCTGGCGAGTTTGCTGATGGCCAGCGGTTGAGGATTCTCTCCAACCCGCCAGATAGCATGATGAACTGGCATCGTCTGTTCCTTAGTTTAATGCTGCGTCTGTGAGCGCATCCGCCAGGTGGAGTTGGGTTTGCTGGGCGGATTGGAGGCGGGATTTGAGAGATTCGCAGAAACTCAAAAGAAGACTACTTTTTTCTACTATTACCTTCTGCATTGATAAAGGTGGAAAGGCTAGTTTTAAATTTGACAATTCAGATGAATTAATATTCTTAACACCCGTAGTTGTTCTGATCGGTTTCTCGATTTGATCGCGAATAAAAACAGCTTTCATCATTAATGATATAAATTCAGCACACACAAAGTTATTGTGCATTCTTGCTCGAATTAAATAGCCAGCATAAGCATAGTTAATTAAATCTCGTCGTAGTAAAGTACATTGACCAACAATACTAAGACTTCCATTAGAGCGAATAAAAATTAAATCATCCTTTTCTAAAGACAACTCCTTCACTTCATGCTCTGATAGCTTTCCAAATTTCATATCTTCTAAAGAAATTTCGCCCCCAACCACATTGGGAATTCTCAGTACAGGATACCCATTAGTTAAATAATCACATTTCTGAGAAGTTCCATACTTTAACTCTTCTAAAATATCCCCGAACCGAATCCACTCCCATCCCTGCGGTAATTCAAACGGTTTCTCATCATCACTAATTGGTGGCAACGGTTTTTGTTTTTTAATTTTACCTTCTTTCACCAGTTGTGCTTTTTCCTGCTCAATACGTTTAAGCAGTTCAGAAGCCGGTTCGTCGTTTGGATCTTGTGGCACAAGTTTACCCATTACCGCCAGTTGCAGAATGGTTTGCTTAAGCGTGTCGATACTCGCTTCGGTGGTAAACAGTGTGTCGAAATACTGGCTGATTCGCGCCCAGTTTTCGGTGAGTTCTTCGGCATTTTGGCTATCGGTCAGCATCGCCAAAAGCGTTTCAACCAGTTGCTGATGCGCTTCTAAACTGGTCAGGGATTGCTGTTCCAGTTGGTCGCAGAGGGACATTAAACTAATAACCTTCTCTACGATTTTATTTTGTTCATTGGCCGGCGCTAACGGAAAACATTTAGAAAGATAATCACCTTGCGCGAGATGCCCATGGGTTGAGTGTGTAACATTTAGCTGATTTGTATTTATAAATTTCAAACCATAGATAAAAAAATCATGGTAAAGACTCTCGGTCTTAACCATTTTCCACATATTTTGATTCAACAGGGCTGGTAAGCATTCATGATCAACAATACCTATTTTACCTAAACTCCCTCCTACCATAACGAGAAGTATATCTCCTTGTTCTAGAGAGAAATTTTCGTATTTAGTTACCGCTAGTTTCTTTGGGATGAATTTTTTATCTGCTAAATTTATTGTCCCATCTGGGTTAATATTTGTAACACGTAAAACAAAAACACCTGCATCTGTATATTCTGATGTCTTGAAAGCATTACCTGTAACTGCATCAGAAAGCTCTCCAAGCCTTACCCACTTCCACCCCACCGGCAACTCAAAAGGCTTCTCCTCTTCACTAATTTCCGGCAGCGGCTTCTGCTTTTTAATCTTCCCCTGCTTCACCAGCTCCGCTTTCTCAGCGGCAATACGCTTCAGTAACTCAGACGCCGGTTCATCATTCGGGTCCTGTGGCACCAGTTTGCCGCGTACCGCCAGTTCCAGAATCAGCTCGCGCAGTTTCTTAATGCCGTAGAGGTCGATTTTACCGTTACTACCCCGCCCGGCAGTGGAGCGGGTTTGCACTGCAGAAGACCAAATATCGATATGGTCGGTGATCAGTTTCTCAACGGTCATCAGTTCGCTCCCTTATTACCTGCCAGCGCGGCACCAAGAATATCGCGTAGCTGGTTACGCAGCTCGCTGATTTCCGCCTGCTGTTTCTGGTACTGTGCCAGCAGCTCATCCGGATCGTGGCTGATGGTTTCACCCTGGTACGGGTTCTTAATATCAAGGTTGAAGTTACGGGTGATGATGTCTTTGATGCTGACTTTCCACGCCTGATTGTTCTCTTCACGGCTGGCAAAACCGTCGGCTTCGTTACCCCACCAGTCGATTTCCGCCTGAAACTCTTCAAACTTCATCGGTTTGGTTTTGCTGTAGTTCTTCACCCCATCCGGGTACGGGTGCTCGTAGAACCACACCTCTTTAGTTGGCTGGCCTTTGGTGAAGAACAGAATGTTGGTTTTGATACCGGTATAGGGATTAAACACGCCGTTCGGTAACCGCACGATGGTGTGCAGGTTGCATTCTTCGGTGAGCAGCTTTTTGATTTTAGTTTTTACACCTTCACCAAACAGCGTACCGTCCGGTAACACCACCGCCGCGCGGCCTTTGTCTGCCAGCACTTCGATAATCAGTTGCAGGAACAAGTCAGCGGTTTCACGAGTCTGCATCTCTGCCGGGAAGTTTTTCTCAATGCCGTCTTCTTCTGTGCCGCCAAACGGTGGGTTGGTAACAATCACATCAACCTGCTCATCCCACGAGGAAAGCGGCTTGTTGAGCGTGTTGTCGTGGCGGATTTGCACCGGCACTTCAATGCCGTGCAGCAGCATATTGGTGGTACACAGCAGATGCGGAAGCTGCTTTTTCTCGACGCCATAGATCTGCTTTTGTAGGGTTTTGTGGTCTTCAGTGGTGTTGACGTAATGCTCTTTCACATGATCAAACGCACAGGCGAGGAAGCCGCCGGTGCCGCACGCCGGGTCCATGATCGACTCGCCCAGTTTCGGGTCAATACGGTTGACCATAAAGCGCGTCACGGCACGCGGGGTATAGAATTCGCCCGCATTACCGGCGCTTTGCAGGTCGCGCAGGATCTGTTCGTAAATATCACCAAACAGATGGCGCTCCTGACTGCTGCTGAAGTCGATTTCATTGAGCTTGTTGATCACCTGGCGCAGCAGCGTACCGTTTTTCATGTAGTTGTAGGCATCGCTAAACGCCTGTTTGACCACAAACCCACGCGGGTTCTTATCGATCGGCGCGGTGAGGTTTTTCAGCGTTGGGAACAGATCGTCATTCACAAATTCCAGCAACGCATCACCGGTGATGCCTTCGCTGTTTGCCGCCCAGCTACGCCATAAGTAGCGTTGTGGGATCGGGAACTGGTAGTCATCCTGCTCCAGTTCCAGCTCTTCTTCCTGGGTATCAAAAATCTTCAAAAACAGCAGCCATGAAAGCTGCCCCAGACGCTGGGCATCGCCGTCCACGCCGGCGTCTTTACGCATAATGTCCTGAAGGGATTTAATGACTGAGCTAATCGACATGTTGTTATTCCATTCTTAAAAAGGATGCCACCGGCAGCAAACGCGACCAGTGGCAATAAATTTATGCTGTATCAGGCGAAGCGTGAAGGTAACTGGTAGATTTCGTTTTCCAGTTCATTCACTGCCTGCTCATAGGCCTGCTTGTCACCAAAGCGGGTTTTGATGATTTCAATCGGACGTCCCAGTGAGTCAAAGGGTTTCAGCTTCAACACCTGCACGTCTTCGATTTCCCGCACGCCTTCATCGGCATATTTATCCAGCAACGTGTTCAGCACCTGCTGCGCGGGTTCCGCATATTTGGTGAAGTAATTACGCTTACGCACGTTGGCGGCACGCTCATGGCGCGTCAGCGGCGGCTGACCGTACACTACGTGGCAGAGCAGATCAAACGGATCGAGATCTTTTCCGACTTCTTCGGCCAGCACATCCCACAGAATGCCGAGTTGCTCCAACTCTTCAATGATGACCTGCTTGCGGGGAGCTTCTCGCCATTTGCGCACGAAGTTATCCAGAGAGGCGTATTCGCTGTCTTTGAGCATCGTTTTGCGGGTGTAATCCTGGAAGGATTCAGTCACCAGTTTGCCGTCGGCATCGTAGTACTGAACGCGCTTAGCCAGCACTTTCACATCCACGCCGTTCACATAGAATTTGCGGACTTTGTTTTCGTTATCGTCATGGAATTCACCGTTTCCATTTAGCGGGTCACGATTAACTTTGTATTCCGCGCCTTCTTCCCTCGCTTCATTGACGACGTTATCATCACCATCCGCGCTATCTTCCGCATCGAGTTGGTCATTAAAATCAGACGCCGGGTCCGAAATGTCGTCAGGTTTTACCACCAGCACTTTTTCTGGCAAGCCGTCAAAACGTGGGTCGGCAAACAGCTCAGTCGCTTTTTTGAAGTCGAGGATGGTGAACCACAGCTTGCCGTGTTTTTCGTTGATACGCGTGCCGCGCCCGATGATTTGTTTGAATTTAGTCATTGACTGAATGTTCTGGTCTAACACCACCAGCTTACAGGTTTGCGCGTCGACGCCGGTGCTCATCAGTTCAGAGGTAGTCGCAATAACCGGGTAGGCTTTTTTGGGGTCAATGAAGTTATCCAGCTGCGCCTTGCCGATATCGTCATCACCGGTGATTTTCATCACGTACTTTTCGTTCTTCAGCACCTGTTCGGGGTTGAGTACCACCAGGGCCTGACGCATACGGGCTGCGTGATCGATGTCGTTGCAGAAGACGATGGTTTTATCCATCGGGTTGGTGCGTTTCAAATAATCGGTGATAGTTTGCGCCACCAGCATGGTACGTTCATCAATCACCATCGTGCGGTCAAAATCTTTCAGGTTGTAGATTCGGTCTTCAATCTCTTCGCCGTATTTATCTAACTGACCCTTAACCGGTCGCCAGCCCTGCACATCAACGTCGATATCGACGCGCACCACTTTGTACGGTGCCAGGAAGCCATCTTCAATGCCTTCTTTCAGAGAATAGGTATAAACCGGTTCACCAAAGTAATCGGTGCTGGAGACTTCTTCAGTTTCTTTCGGCGTTGCCGTCAGGCCGATCTGAGTGGCGCTGCCAAAATATTCCAGGATCTCCCGCCAGGCAGAATTTTCAGAGGCACTGCCACGATGACATTCGTCGATGACAATCAGGTCAAAGAAATCCGGTGCAACCTGCTTATAGGCTTTTTGATGTTCTTCTGGCCCGGTGATCGCCTGGTATAGCGCCAGATGCACTTCATAAGCGGGGTCAACGGTACGCCCCGTAACTTTGGTCATCGCAGAGCCAAATGGCTTGAAGTCATTGCGTTTGGTCTGATCGACCAGAATATTTCGGTCAGCAAGGAACAGAATGCGTTTTTTGTTTTTCGCTTTCCACAGCCGCCAGATTATCTGGAATGCGGTGTAGGTTTTCCCTGTCCCGGTAGCCATTACCAGCAGAATGCGGTTCTTCCCTGCTGATACAGCATCTACCGTTCGGTTTATCGCCTGCATCTGATAGTAACGAGGGGATTTCCCGCTGGCATCATCGTAGTAGTCCTGGCTGATGACGGGCAGCTGTTCCTGAGTAAACCCTTTCCAGACACAGTATTTTTGCCAGAGCTGTTCAGGGGTTGGAAAATCACTGAGAGTGATTTCTGATTCAAGCTGCTGCAGGTTGGTTTTATCATGGAAAACAAAACCGTCGCCATTGGTCGCAAACACAAAGGGAACATCAAGCAGGCTGGCGTAGTCCAGACCTTGCTGCATCCCTTTGCTGATGGCGTGCTGATTGGCTTTGGCTTCTATCACCGCCAGCGGCAAATTCGGCTTGTGGTAGAGCACAATGTCAGCAGACTTAACTTTGATACGCGAGGCCAGTTTGCCACGAACCACAATCTTACCATCGCGGAGTTTCACTTCTTGACGGACCTGCGACATCATGTCCCAGCCAGCATCTTTAACCGCTGGCAGGATGAATTTGGTAATGATGTCCGTTTCAGTTAAATGAGCCTTGTTTACGCCAGCCATAGCAGAGTACTCCACGATATTGGGTTAGCTCTGATTTTACACAGATTAGTGCGTTACGTAATGACCTGAAACGAGGTTTTGGGCAACGACTGGAAAACCATTATTCGTTAGAACCACTTCTACTACTAACCGACTCATGTAACCGAACAAACAAATCGACACAGCGCCTGGAGAACTCACCATTGTTCATTTCAAGCCATGCACGATTACTCGAGAGCCAATCCCTGTATTCAATGGGGTCAAGGTCATGCGACAAATATCCATTAAAGCTGCGCCACCATGGCCACCAGGCACTCGCTTTCGCCCCTGTAGGGAAATCTATTTTGAGCTGTTGTGCTGCCAGCAAAGCTGATTCGGTAGCATTCGAAGCATCATCCAGCTTGATACCGTAACTCCAATCCTGATAACTCCCTTTGGCAGGTTCGATACAGTAGTGCCAACCAATGGCCTCAGGTGGCCGCAATCCAATCCCGTAATCTGGATATAATTTTCGACATACCTCCCAGCCTGCTGGTGGTATCAAAGCCGAAGTCGCTTTTTTAGTCAGGGTTTGATAAATGCTATTTTGCAGGCTTAGTAGACTTAACGTGGTATCCAGCGTTGATTCGTCAGTAAAGATCTTGTCTAGCAAAACATCCACAACCTTCCCCTCCCTACAATTCAGCACATTCACCGAAATAAAACGCTGCAAATCGAATAGAAAGACTCGCAAGCGGTAAGGAATATCATCATTTTTGCACAGCCCTTCAAGCCAAACGACGAGCCTTTGATACGACAGGAGGACAAGTTCACCTGACTGAAGCGCAGCATCACATTGGTGCTCATCAATACTAAACAGACTTGGTCTGCTCCCTTCGGGTGTCAGGTAAATCAGCAGCGTTTCGTTTAGTACGCTGCGGCGCTTCCTTAGCTCGTGAAGATAGTCCAAAACCTGATTGGGTTGATCGGCGGCACTGGGTTTGTTCTCTATACCAAGTGTCCATCGACCCCCTTGTACGACGATATCAATTCGACGTTTAGTCCCCAGGGCATCAGTCTGCTGTTCACACTCAACAAACCGACAAGATGTTGCATTCCATAAGCTTTTCCCAATCAAATCCAGAAAGGTGCTGAGAAAGAGAGCTTGCTGACCATGAACACCGCGCACGTCGAGCAAGTCAGCCAGGATGCGTGAAAGACCATTTTCGTCAGCAGTGATATACCGAAAGACATTAAACTCAACAGCATCTTTTTTGTTGCGATTTTGGTGCGTCTGTCGGGCTTCGTTGAGCCACTCTGTCATTTGGTCCAGCCAATGATTACTAGTCATATCACTCCATCACACGCAGCTTTCATGCTCGGGACGGCTATATTAACAGCTCAATGCCTCATACAGCATAGTGTCGGCCATATGATGCCTTGCCATTCCCGGATTACATTCCTACTTTGCCCAGAATCATCATTCGGACGGCCCTTGATGGTATTTTTGCTGGTACCAGACATTTACGATAAAAATAAAACCATCAATATCATAAAATTAGACAGTTATACGATTCCTGCAGGGACACCATTAGCACGTCTCAGAACATCCCAGAATGTCCATAAAATTCATTAAAAACAAATACATTAGCTTATCCCGCGTCTAATGACATCCAAGGATGTTTACTGGAATCTACGTATGTTTGTGTATAACTCCAGGTTCGAAGTTTAGGTTATACACATCTACTCACAGACGTACAGCTCCGCCGCTCTAAGCCCCAAGACAAGCCCTATACGTTGAATGATGGCAATGGTCTTTCGCTTCTTATCGATCCCTCTGGCACCAAGGGCTGGCGCTTCCGTTACCGCTTTGCTGGTAAGGCAAAGATGATCTCCTTTGGGGTATATGGTCAAATCCACACTGGGTGATTTTCCCGCTCGCTCTTCTTTCAGTTGTCGAACCCATTTGTCCATTGTGGATTTGCCGACGTTCATTACCGTAGCAGCGGCGGCAACGGTGTAATGCTGATCGAGTACAAGCTGGGCAGCTTCGAGGCGAAACTCGGGGCTAAAATTGCATCTGTTACGTCCGGTCATAATGTCCCCTGTTTTGACTGTGAGGTGATGATATCACCTCTATTCAGGTGGCCAAATTTACTGTGCCACTACAAACAAGGAAGATTGATTATTCAGGCAGAGGGGAATGTATGAACGGAACTCATATTATACAGGCAACTACAGGTGGATTTATTCCTGAGCTGAATATCGACAGCAGGGATATTATTAAAGCAGAGTTTATGGCGGGAGCGGTATTTAAGATAGAACCGTATAACGATAGGCTGATAATAACGCTAGTTTCTGATGAGGGAGAGATTGAGCGGTTATTATTGGAGGTGGATACTCACCCGCATATCGGCATGAACTGGATACGGGATAACGGCGAGCTGTATCTGGCGGGGGACTGGTTGACGCAGTGCGGCCTTACCGGGCAACCACTGGCGATCAGCGTAATGCCCGGTAAGGTGGTGACTCGGTTACAGCAAGGTAGTGTGTAGGCATAACAGCAGATAAAAGGCCGAATAGTTTTTCCGGCCTTTTATCAATCGCATGTTAACCCATGATCTGTAAAGTTGATGAGTTTAAATTTAACTAACTCTTCATTTACTGTATTCTTAAGTTTCTCAATATCCATTTGAAGTCTAACATCACTCTCCCAACCATCCTCACCATTAAAACGGCGCTTAGCTCCTTCTGGCCACTGGCTTATTACTCCCTTATATTTGGTTATTTTATCTTCAACTAAACTTTCTTTTCCACACCATTTTAATATCAATATATCATCTTTCATAACATTTACAGGATATATTGAAGATGTGTCAACATCCTGACCATATATAAAACCAAGCATGGAACAAGTTAGCTTATCAATAAACGCATAAGGACTTTGTTTTTTAAATTCAGAGACAATGCCTTGTAATTCTTGAGTATGCCTTAAAAAACTAATTGATTCATTAGCTCCTTTCCGATTCAATAGTGTGGTTGCCGCACTCAATGAAATCGTAGGAAATGAACTCATTAGTGAATGCGTATGAAAGACAGGGACATAATGTTCACCACTATAAACCGGTTTTAAATAAACACCTGATAGAACAGGTCCATTTCTCTTAATTAAATGCATGGGCTTATATATTTCATAGTCGCCCAATACATCCTTCCAATCTTGAGTTATTTTCTTTTTTTCAGTGGCTTTCATGGGTTTCATAATATATCTCAAGGGTGTATTGCTACCTGTGTTGAGGTAACGGGTAAATTATTAGTATTGTGCGTTTGTTGACGCTGACCTATTGGACTATTAGGATTTTTAGTAAATTTATAATCAAATACTTCACCTGTATTGGGATTGTAAACATCAGGTCTTGCACTTCCTGCTGTACCTCTCGAAACCGGCACCCCATTTAAATAAGACTGTTCAGTTACTAAGTGGGTTTTCTTCCCTGTCATTCTCTGATACCGCTGCATTAAATCATCAGCATATTTATGTTTCTTTGATCCTTGCACCGGCCCTGTTCCCGCAGCCCCATGACCATTCTTCACTCCCCACCGTTCAGCCTTTTCCGCAATTTTTTGTACAAAGTCTCTATCGGAGAGTTTATAAGCAGGACATTTTGCTAATCCAAGCGGATCGATCCATGTTAATGGATTTGGTACATACCCGTACGGATTTAATCCCCCCGCCAGCCCTATCGGGTCCGGGCATAAATACTGCCCGGTGTCCGTATCATAATAACGAAAACGGTTGTAATGCAACCCGGATTCCTCATCGGCATACTGGCCTGCAAACCGCAGATTACAGCTGACCTTGTCTTCGTCATTGGCTGCTTGCCCCCAGTACTCGGCTTTCCCCCATGTGGTTAGCCGGTTCGCCCACACCACTTTCCCCTGTTCATTAAGTAACTCACGGGGGGTGCCCAGATGGTCTGCCACCACATAATGCAGTCTGCCCTTTTCATAACGGGCTACCGGGGTTAATGAACCGGGGGCATACAGCCAGTGGACCCTGTCCTCTCCGCCCACCGTCCCGTCCGCATAAACCGGCGCCTCTTCAATCAGCTGGTCACCGCTCCACAGGTACTCGTAACCGGACAGGACGCGCCGGGCAGATGACAGAGGCTGCTCATCCGGGCCGGAGGTCTGTGCCGGGGAGTCGATAATACGCCGCTTACGGATGCGCCGCCCGAAGGCATCATAGTCATAGCGCCAGCGTTCTCCTTTCGGCGTCATTAACTCTGTCAGCTGGTCCTGCCCGTTCCAGCGGTAACGCCATACCTGTGGCCGGAAACCTTCCTTCACTTCACGTTTTTCAGTCAGTCTTCCGGCTGTGTCATAACGGTATTGGCTATTCCCCCGGGATACCACCCGCCCCGCCTGTTGCTGTTGTGCCGCTTGCTGCACGGCGGCTTCTGCCCCACGAGGCAGGTGGGCATGCAATGTCAGGTTCTGACTGGCGTCGTAGCTGAACTGCTCCTGCAGCGGCAGGAAACCGCCGAAATTCGCACGTACTATCTGGTCATTCAGGTCGTATTGGTACTCTGTCCTGCCCCAGCGACCATCATCAATACCCACCACGTTACAGGCCCGGTCATACTGCCAGCTGCGGCTGACGGCGCTGCCATGCAAGGCCGGTGCCACTGCGCTTTCCGGGGCCATCAGCTGCTGCCGGAACAGGGCTGAGTTACGGCCTGCCGCCTGATTCGCCAGCAGCCCCGTCGCGGTATAGTTACAGGCCTGAATAAATCCCGCGCCACTTTCACGCACGGTTTCACGGCCCAGCCTGTCGTACCGGAAATGTAATGGCTGATGGCCCGCAAGCGTTAACTGCGTCAGTTCGCCCTGAAGACCGTAGTCAAACTCAAGCCCCAGTTCGCCGACCTGCCGCGCACGGGGCGTGCCGTTCAGCCTGTCCCACTGATGCCTGATTTCCCGGCCGTTCAGCCGTTCGGCTATCAGCCGCCCGGCCTCATCATAATCAAACTCAACAACGGCTTCTGCATTTTCAGCTTTCAGTAAGCGCCCCTGGTCGTCGTAGCTGTAACTCACCGTGGCAACCAGGGTGGAACTCACTTCACCACAGCGCCAGGTCTGTTGCGCCACGACCTGATCGCGTGGCGAATACTGCCAGCAGACAACACGTTCATCGGGATAACGCGCCCGGATGCGCCGCCCCGCGGCATCATACTGATACTGAATGGTTCGCCCGGTAAAATCGGTTTCCGCAATGACCTGCCCGGCTAAATCACGCGTATAGCGATAAGTTTCACCCAGTGCACTGGTGACGCCAGTGAGGCGGGTCAGCCTGTCATAGTGAAAGGTTAACCGCTGCCCGTCAGGGCGCACCAGACCGGTCAGTAAGTCAAAACCACCGTATTCGTAACGGGTGGTTTTTCCTGCGCCATCCGTCACCGCCGCGATGCGTTTTTCACTGTCATAGGTGACAGCCTGTTCAGCACCATCAGGCAGATAAACCCGGCTGATGCTGCCCTCCGGGCTGGCATGCTGCGGGCTGTAAACATAGCGGGTCGTGTGCCCCAGCGCATCCCGGGTTTCCTGCAACCGGCCAAAGATGTCCTGGCTGAGCAGCGTCACGCCACCGTCGGGGGCAATAACCTCACAGACCTGGTGCTGAGTGTTATAACGATAGCGCCACTCTGCCCCGTCAGGCAGGATCTGGCGTACCAGTTCGCCCTGTTCGCCATAACGGTATTCCTGCCGTAACCCCTGTGGGTCAACAGCATGACAAAGCTGTCCCTGTTCACCGTAAATAAACTGCCAGCCTTTGCCATCCGGCAACGTGCTTTCAGTGACCTGCCCAAAACCGTTGTATTTATAGCGGTATGTTTCTCCGGTAGGGGCGGTGATCTCTTCCAGTTCACCGAACTGATTGCGCTGAAAGACCACCCTGCGCCCCAGGGCATCGGTTTCAGAAAGTTTGTTGCTGAATTCCCATTCCGTCAGGCGCTCGCGCCCCAGCGGGTCAGTTTCACGGGTCACCTGACCGTCACTGTTATACCAGAAACGGGTGCGTCCTCCTTCCGCATCCTGATAGGTGGTGCAGCGGGCGGCATCATCATAGAAGAAACGGTCCTGATAATGCCCGCTCGCGGTACGTGTGGACAGCACCCGGCCAGACCGGTCATAAAGAATATAAGCGTCAGTCTTATCCGTATCATGCCAGCGGGTCATGTAACCGGCCGCGTTATATTCATGATAAAGGTGGGTGAACTGGAAGGTATCGCACTCCGCCAGCAGGCCGCTTTCGGCATAACGACACGTTACCAGCCACTGGCGCTGAGCGGGTGTCACCAGCTCTATCAGGGTTAACTGCTGCTGCTCATAACGGAGTTCCAGTGAATAGCCGTCGCTATGATCAATGCGTGAAAGCTGCCGTTCTTCAGAATAGCGAAAACGGATCTGATTACCAAAACGATCGCTGATGGCAGACAGGCGGCGAACCTTTCCCTGCGATTCGGCAAAACTCAGGTTCTGCTGAGTCTGTCGGTTAAAAACATGCAATACACCGCTGCGCTGGCCATAGAGCAGATAATGGCCTTCGTGCAGGTTGATGGCCTGAACGTCATCATCATCCTGCGGTGCATCGTAGGTCAGCAGGACACCTTCATGGTTTCGAAAACGAATCACCGCGTCTTCCACAATAAGCTGCTGTGCCCAGTCATCTGCCCATTTATCGCCAAAACTGCCCGTCAGGTGAGCGCCGGAACGATAGAGGCGGGTCAGCGTCAGCGGCAATATGCCCGGAATCGCAATCACCGGCCACACCTGGAGGAAATCCCCCGTTGCCGCATCGACCGGTTCACCGGGTTTGGTGCATTTGTTATTACTGCAACCTTCAGCTTCAGAAGAGGTTTTGGGTTTGCTGCCCTTTTTCTTCCCTCTGGGGATCGGGAGATAGCTGGCCACGATGGTCACCCAGCGCAGGGCTGAGCTGCGGCTGTCTTTAACTTTGAAAATCTCCGCCGTTTCTGTGGTTTCAGCAATGGTTGCCGCAGCGCTGTTGATGTTGGCGTCACAGGTGGTGCGGTGCCCCAGACGGGCAATCTGTTTACCGTTGGCATACACCGTTTTCGCTCCTTCGGCGATAACCGGCGGAGGACCCGGATGGTCACTGCATACGATGGGATCGCCAACGCGGGCCACCGGTTTTCCCTCAAAATACACGTTAGGGGAGCCCCTGAGAATGGTGCCCTTATTCTCACCATACTGCCCCATTGCCGCACCGGCAGCGGCAATTCCGCCACCGACCAGCCCTCCGGCGGCGGCGGCTGCTGCAACAACAACCAGCGCAGCACCCCCGGTGGCGACCACCAGAGCACCGACAGCGACGGCAGCAACCGCTCCGAGCAATATTCCGCCTAATGCCCCCCAGGTACCGAGGTCTTTCTTCTGGTGCGCGATAAAATCCCCTTCGCGCGCCGGCGCATCCCCCTCCGTTGCCACCTTTTCCCAGCCGAGAGACTCTGCAATGGCGTTACCCGCTTTATCTCCGAGATAGCTGCCCACCTGTGCGCCCACATAACCCGCCGCCAGACCGACGGCGAAAGGTACCCCGGCACCGCTTGCAACCGCATAGGCCCCCATTCCGGCGGTCACCGCATTGTTGACCCCTTCACTTTCCATAAAATTCAGGGCCTGCTCATTAAACGACTCAGCGCTCCCTTCACGGGTATCGGGTGGGGTTGCCGCACGCTGCTGCTCCATCGCCTCCTGGCGCACGGCCGAACGCCCGCCGGCAGCACCTGCGCCTGACCATACTCCCTGTGCAACACTCATCGTCCGCTCCTGTTACTTTGTAGCCGTTTTTTCTGGCGTGGCCGGTTCCCGCAACCGGAATGTGCTCATCAACGTGGTGATTTGTTGCCGCTGTTCATCCGTCATCTTTCCGGGTATTGTGGCAGTGAAAACCAGTACTTCAGGATTGAGATCAAGCAGCCTCATTAACTGATGAATCGGCCCTTGTGGTGATGACCAGCTGAATTCAGAGGTCACCGTGTCGCGTGCGTTCTGTTCCCCGCTTTCCTGACTGATTTGCTGATAATCCTTCAGCTGTTTTGACAGGCTGGCTATCTCGCGCTCAGCAAACTGACTGAATGACATGCCCCATGGAATAACGTCTCTGGAAATGGTAAAGCTGATGCCGCTCTGGTCGTTATCGGCTGCACTGAGTACCAGGACACTGAGATCACGCCAGGCGGTGGGTAATTCAATAGTGCCTTCGTTAAAGTGGAAGAGGGACAGTTCATCCGGTGTTATCATTTGTTACTCTCTCTTGAATATCATAAATTCTGAATTTTAAAATAAATCATAAGTCAATTTTTATATAAAACGTTATTTAACCGGAGTGAAAGTTCCATCTGTGCTATCTGCATCAGTACTAAGTTGCCAGTTTTTTTTATTTACATTAAAGTAAAACAAAACGGCCGATACATTAGGATCTCCGCCACACATGTTATAGCGACTACTTCCTCTAACAGCAATAACAAAATTATCTGAATCACTATCTCCATCAAAGTCATAATCCAGACAAGCATCTTTTAACTTTGTCATTTTATGATTAACAACATAATTACGAACCAGACTTATAGCTTTATTCTTATTACTTTTTTCATTTCCTATTATCGATGCATCGGGTTCTTTTGATTTCACTACTTCAGCTAGCGACTGCCATGAAGCAGCAAAACAAAAGAAACACACTAAAACCTTCATGAGAAAACTTTTACTTATCATATTCATTTAACCCTTGTGATTTGATTATTTTTACAAGTTTATCACCATAATCGGGATCTGTTGCATATCCGGCACCACCGATAGCTTTAGCAAATTCAGTCGGATCATTCATATGAGCAAACGCAGATTTGTAACGTTTATTTACGTTTAAAAATCGCCCATAATCATCGGCTGCTTCCTGATAATTTTGATAGCCTCTAAAATTATCAGTAATAGTAACTTTATTGCCGCCAATATATTCGCTTGTAGTAAAAGATGCCGTATTTCCAGATGGGGATTTCCCTTTTATCCCAAAATAAGCATTATTCTTGACATGCTTTCCCCAACCAGTCTCTTGAGCAGACTGAGCCAAAGTTACAGATACGGGTACGCCCCAGTCCTGTTGTACTTTCTTAGCGGCAGGAAGGGCTTGGTCAATAAATTTTTGTACATGTTTAGGTCTTTGTTTTACAGGAGGTTGGACAGTGGCCTTCTGCGTAGGCAATTTCGGAGGAGTTGCAGGACTAGCCCCCGTTGTTGCTGCTGCAACACCTGCCGCACTGGCAGCTGCCTCTTCGGCTTCAGACACCGCCGCAGCACCACCACCAGAACTGCCTTTATTCAAATGAACAACTGCCCCATCAACATATACCCCACCCGTATCCAACTGTATGCATGAACTACCAAAGGTAATTTTTATGCTGCTGGTCGTCATCTTTATCTCGCCCGCTCCCACCTTCAGGGTAATGTCATCTGAAGCTTCATAAAGCTGCGTGCCCGGGCCACTTTTACCGGCTTTAACTTTCACCTGTACCTGGTTGGCACTGGTACTGCGCATCGTACAGATGTCTTCTGACAGACCACCCTGCTTCACCGTCTTGGCTTCGTTGCCCACGAGAATCTTGAGTGTCCGGTTACCTGACTCAACGGTAAGGGACTGATCGTTTTTGACAACCGTGCTCATATCCTTCTGTGCATGCAGAAACAGCCCTTCGCTGCCCCTGGCATCTTCAAACCGCAGTTCGTTGTAGCCTTCTCCTTTGTGGGTCCT